>JAFVYX010000216.1 GCA_017500625.1 Clostridia bacterium
GACGTTCTCAACCATATGCGTGAGCGTCTCTCCGACTACCAGGAGAAGTACGGTGACCTCTACAACCTCGAGGCCACGCCCGCCGAGTCGACGAGCTACCGTCTGGCCAAGCACGACAAGAAGCGCTTCCCCAACATTCTCACCGCCTCCAAGGAGGGTGAGACCCCCTACTACACCAACTCCTCGCACCTGCCCGTCGGCTACACCGACGACATCTTCTCGGCCCTCGACATTCAGGACGAGCTGCAGACGCTGTACACCTCGGGTACCGTCTTCCACGCCTTCCTCGGTGAGCGCCTGCCCGACTGGAAGGCCGCGGCCTCGCTCGTCAGAAAGATCGCCCAGAACTACCAGCTCCCCTACTACACGCTCTCGCCCACCTATTCGGTGTGTAAGAACCACGGCTACATCGCGGGCGAGGTGAACGTCTGCCCCGACTGCGGTGAGGTCACCGAGGTCTACAGCCGTATCACGGGCTACTACCGTCCCGTCAAGAACTGGAACGACGGTAAGTCGCAGGAGTACCGCGACCGCCGCGTGTACAATGCCGCTGCGTCGATGGCCCGCCGTGCCGACGACAAGCCCGCCGCCAAGGCCGAGGCCTGCGAGTGCGACAAGACCGCCGCGGGTGACAACCTCATTCTCTTTGCCACCACCACCTGCCCCAACTGCAAAATGGCCAAGAAGTTTCTTGACGAGGCCGGCATCGCCTATGAGGTGATCTTGGCCGACAAGGAGCCCGCCACGGCCAAGCGTTACGGCGTGGAGGCCGCTCCCACCCTCATCATCGAGCGTGAGGGCAAGGCCGTTGCCGCCTTTGCCAACGTCTCGAATATCCGTAAATTCATTGAAGAAAGCGCAAAGGCGTAAGCGATGCACGACATAGTTATCGTCGGCGCAGGACCTGCCGGACTGACGGCGGCCATTTACGGCCGCCGCGCCGGTAAGAGTGTGCTGATCCTCGAAAAGGAGAACTTCGGCGGACAGATCACCCACTCCCCGAAGGTCGAAAACTACCCCGGCTTCCGTGTCCTTTCGGGCATGGAGCTTGGCGAAAAGCTGGTCGATCAGGCCATGGACCTCGGCGCGGAGATCGAGATGGATACCGTCGTAGGTATCCGCACCGCGGGTGACGATCGCGTCGTGGTGGGTGAGGCGCGCGAATACCGTGCGAGGAGCGTCATTCTGGCCGCGGGCTCGCACCACCGCACCCTGGGGCTTCCCGGCGAAGAGCGCCTCGTCGGTCACGGCATCTCCTACTGTGCGATCTGTGACGGTGCCTTCCACGCGGGGGAGGACGTCGCCGTGATCGGCGGCGGCAACTCGGCCCTGCAGGAGGCGGTGATGCTCTCGGAGATCTGCCGCAGCGTCACGGTCATTCAAAACCTTGACCGCTTGACGGGTGAGGGACGCCTCATCGAGGACATCGCGGAGCGCCGCAACGTGAAGGTCATCTATTCGACGGTTCTCGAGCGCCTGGACGGTGAGGACAAGCTCACCTCGATCGGCCTTCGCAATACCGAAACGGGTGAGACCACCACGCTCCCGATCGACGCCGTTTTCGTGGCGATCGGCCAGGTTCCCGAGAACGAGCCGTTCGCCGAGCTTTGCGACCTTGACGAGCGCGGTTACCTCGCCTCGGGCGAGGATTGCCTCACGCGCACCCCCGGCGTCTTTGCCGCAGGCGATTGCCGCCAAAAGGCGATCCGTCAGGTTACCACCGCCACGGGCGACGGCGCCGTTGCCGCGATCGCCGCGTGCAAATACCTCGATAGCTTAAAGTGAAAAACGAAAAACAGCGACTTCCCACGGGAAGCCGCTGTTTTTGTAAGCAAAACTTGTCAAAACAAGAGGTTAGGAGGCGATCGCTGCCGCAGTGGCCAGCATCTCGGCCTCGCTCATTCGCGGTGCCTCCAGCAGCCACTCGGCAAACCGCGCGATTGCCGCGGGCGTTGTCAGCCGCTCCATGATCGCGGCGATCGCCGCCGTCCCTGCCCGTGTCGCAAGCAGGCAATCAAGCATCATCTTTCGTAGGGTAGCTGTGGCCAGTGTCATAGGTGGTACCTCTCTTTCTTCTTACGAGAACAGTATACAAGAGGCGATGTCCCAAAAACGGTACAGTGTGGGAGGCAGGAATGTATGTACCGGCATCTCCGCAGAAAAGAAAACGAGATCGCAGGTGGCGTACACGCCGCGTGAATATTATGGCTCCCCCTAAGGGGGAGCTGGCGCGGAACGCGACTGAGAGGGGAAACGGGAATTTCGCGCGGAGCAGGGTGTCTCCGCAGAAAAGAAAAGCACCATGTGGATATTATGGCTCCCCCTTGGGGGGAGCTGTCGCGGAACGCGACTGAGAGGGGCCACGGGAATTTCGCCTTTGGCGAATCTCTTTCGCCTTGCCGCCGATCAGCAAGCTATCGGCGCTCTGCGGCGAAGAGGCGAACCCGCACCGCTTGGCCGTTGGCCTACGCGACGGGCTCGCGTATCTGCCCAAAAAGAGGTCTCCCGTGTGGGAGACCTTACGGGAATTTCGCGCAGAGCGCGAATATGTTTACTCGCGCCGACCGTGAGCGAGCTCCCGTCGGGCAAGCTCGTAAAATGCGAACCCGCCCGCGTGACCTGCGGCCACGCGACGGGATCGCGCATCTGCCCAAAAAGAGAGAGCCCCATTTCGGGGCTCTCTCTTTTTGGAGCAGATGACGGGAATCGAACCCGCGTGTTCGGCTTGGGAAGCGGACGCTCTGCCATTGAGCTACATCTGCAAGTCGTTGCTTGCTTATTATAGCGCAAACTGAGCCGCTTGTCAATGCCTTTTGGAAAAATTTCGGTTTTAGTTCTTGAGACTGTGAATGGGGGCGGGGATACGGCCGCCTCGGTGAATGAAGCGCGCGGGGGAATAGGGGCGCAGGGGCATAATGGGTGCCGAGCCGAGGAGACCACCGAAGTCCACGCTGTCGCCAACGCCCTTGCCGTAGGCGGGAATGAGGCGCACCGCCGTTGTTTTGGTGTTGGCAACGCCGATCGAGATCTCGTCGGCGATGATGCCGCAGATGACCTCCTCGGTCGTGTCGCCGGGAACGGCGATCATATCGAGACCGACCGAGCAAACGGCGGTCATGGCTTCCAGCTTCTCCAGCGAGAGCGCACCGCGCTCAACGGCAGCGATCATACCCTCGTCCTCCGAGACGGGGATAAAGGCGCCCGAAAGACCGCCCACGTGGCCCGAGGCCATCACGCCGCCCTTTTTAACGGCATCGTTGAGCATCGCGAGGGCCGCCGTGGTGCCGTGGGCACCGCAGGACTCAAGGCCCATATTCTCAAGGATCCGGGCCACCGAGTCGCCGATCGCGGGCGTGGGAGCCAGCGAAAGGTCGATGATGCCGAAGGGCACACCGAGACGCCTCGCTGCCTCGTTGGCTACCAGCTGGCCGACGCGCGTGATCTTGAACGCCGTGCGCTTGATTAGCTCTGCCAGCGCCGAAAGATCGCAGTCACCCGCGCGCTCAATGGCCGAGCTGACAACGCCGGGGCCGGAAACGCCCACGTTGATGACCGTCTCGGCCTCGCCCACACCGTGGAAGGCCCCCGCCATGAAGGGGTTGTCCTCGGGCACGTTGGCGAACACCACGAGCTTCGCACAGCCGATCGAATTGTTGTCGCGCGTGAGGTAGGCGACACGCTTGATCGTCGAGCCCATCAGGCGAATGGCGTCCATATTGATGCCCGCCTTGGTCGAGGCCACGTTGACCGAGGAGCAGACAAGGCGCGTTTCGGCCAGCGCCTCGGGGATCACCGAGATCATGGCGCGGGCGCCGTTCGTCATACCCTTCTGCACAAGAGCCGAGAAGCCGCCGATGAAGTTGATACCCACGGTATCGGCCGCCCTTTGCAGGGTGTTTGCGATCTTCAGATAGGTGTCGGGCGTGGCGTCACCGCCGATGAGCGAGATGGGCGTCACCGAAACGCGCTTGTTGACGATCGGCACGCCGTAGTCCTTCTCAATGTCGCACCCCGTCGTCACGAGATGCTCCGCTGTGCGCGTGATCTTATCGTAGATGCGCGTGCAAAGGCGGTCGGGATCGTCACTCACGCAGTCGTAAAGCGAGATGCCCATGGTGATGGTACGGATATCGAGGTTTTCCTCGCGTACCATCTGTATGGTTTCAAGAATGTCCTGAGTGTTCAGCATAAGGGCCTCCGTCAGATGCGGTGCATGGCGTCAAAGATCTCCTCATGCACAGCGCGGATATCGAGCGCGCGGTCACGGCCGAGCGCGGCCAGCGTGTCGGCAAAGGAGGAGAAGGGGCAGCTGAGCGTGTCGATGTCCACCAGCATGATCATCGCAAAGTATTCGGAGAGAACGCTCTGCGTGATCTCAATGATGTTGGCGCCCGACTTGGCGCACACGGCGGAAACGTCGGCAATGATGCCCACGGTGTCCTTGCCCGTAACGGTGATAACGGCTTTCATAATGTATCTCCTTTTCAGTAGTAACGGATCGTGATGTCAGCAGGTGCCGAGCAGACGGAGATAGAACTCCACGCTCCGCCCGATGACCTCAAGGCGAATGCGCTCGTTGGCGCCGTGGATCGTGCGGCGATCCTCGCTTGTGAGGTCCATAGCGGAGAAGCGGTACACGCGGTCGGAGATCACGCCCCAGTGGCGGCTGTCCGAGCATTGTACCATCAGGTAGGGGGTAACGATCGTGCCGGGCCAGGTGGCGCGCACCGCCTCGGCGATCCTCTCCCACCCGTCGCAGTCCACACGCGAGATGCGGCTCGGCTCGTGGCTTCCGAGCGGGCGGATCTCCACGCGCTCGTTATCGACCGTCTTGCGCAGATAGGCGATCGTGCCGTCCACCGTGTCGGCGGGGTTCAAGCGGATATTCGAGACCATCGTCGCGGTCGAGGGCAGAACGTTGTTCGCATTGCTCCCCTGCATACGGGTGAAGGCCACGGTCGTTCTCACCATAGCGTTCATCTCGCCGCCCGAAAGCTTGGCGATGAGGTTGAGCACAGGTGAGAAGCACCAGAGATTCGCGAAGATCAAACGGTAAAGGAAGGTGGAATGGCGCGCCAGCGTGTTGAACATCTCGCCCGTTGCCTTTGAAATGTGCATCTTCATCGGCTTATGCTCGATCGCTGCGCAAGCCAGGGAAAGCTCTCCGATCGGGGTCTTGGGCTTCGGTGCCGAGGCGTGGCCGCCCGAGGAGCGCACGCGATACTCAAGGTCGATCATGCCCTTCTCGGCCGTGCCGATCATAGCGGCTTGCGTCTTAACGCCGGGGAAGACGTTTGTGACCACGGCACCGCCCTCGTCCAGCACCAGCGAGACGTCAATGCCCTCCTTGCGGAAATGCTCCACGATGTTGACCGCGCCCTCGCCGTTGACCTCCTCGCCTCCCGAAAAGGCGAAGTACACGTCGTGCTCGGGCACAAAGCCGCGGCCGATCAGGGTGTTGGCGGCAAACAGGGCGGCGTTCATCGTCACCTTGGTGTCCAGCGTTCCGCGACCCCAGAGCACCCCGTCCTCGATCACACCCTCAAAGGGCGGGTGACGCCAGGTCTCCTCGTCGGCGGGGACCACGTCGTAGTGCGACATCAAGACGGCGGCGTGTCCCGGCTCGCGTCCCTCCCAGCGATAGAGGAGCGCGCGCCCCGAAAAGCGGGTAAGCGTGCAGCGCTCGCAAACGTTTGGGTAAAGCGACGGCAAAAGAGCGACCAGCTTTTCAAACTCGGCATCGTCCTCCTCGGTGGGATCGTAGCGCGAGACCGTGCGGCAGCGCACCAGCTCACGGAGGGCAAGAGTCGCCGCCTCGCGGTCAAAGTCGCAGGGGGTCGGCTCGGTGACGGGAATGGCCGTCGGGCGGAAGAGGGCGGCGCGAAGGAGGATCACCGCCAGGAAAATGGCCAAAAGCGCGGCAAGCGCTATCAGTACGTAGATCACAAAAACCTCCACACGCTTCAGTCAAGCAGATGCTTTTTGTAAAGAATACGCGACACCCCGATCGTGAAGAGCGCGCTGACGGGAACCATAATGCCCACGGTGCCCGCGTTCAGCGCAGGGATCGAGATGAAGAGCACGAGCATCAGGGCCACGGGCGCCACGGCGATCTTCCAGCTCTTCGAGATAAAGGCAACGCCGAGCGAGCCGAAGAGGGCGGGCAGGATCTGATCGAAGGCGGGCTCAAGGACGGGCGCCGTCAGAATGGGCGTCAGCGGAATGGCAAGGATCACGCCGAGGATCACAATGACCGTCGTCACGATGCTCGAGGTGGCAATGGCGATGGTCGAGATGACCTCGCCCTCCTCGGAGTTGGCCTTGACGTCGGCCTGCTCGAGCGCCGAGAGGGCGCAGGGGAGCTTGAGGTTGGAGATGTTGCCCGTCACAAAGGAGAGGTAGGTGCCGCCCGAGCCGAGCATCGGCAGGTAGGTGATGGTCTCGATGATGCCCACCGCCCAGTACATTGGCGCCACGGCGATAAGACCGCCGAGGAAGGCCGCCCAGTCGGGGGTGGCGGAGAAGATGAGCGCAACGGCAATGGGGAAGAGGAAGAGGATCCCCGTCATGCTGAAGTTCCAGATCTTACCGTCGCGGTGGACGCTGTCCATGTAGGAAAGCTCACTGTACTTTTTCATATTCGCAACCTCCTTATGCCTGGGGTGCCACACCGAGCCAGGCGGTCAGCGGAATGGCGGCGGCCATGGCGAGAACCAGACTCAGGGGCAGGGCGTAATCCGAGATCCAGCGCCAGCCCGTCTTCTTCATAAGGAGGCCGCAAAGGATCGTGATAAGGGCCGAGACCGCCATCACGCAGATCGGCACAAGCCCGTAGGTGAGGCCGGAGAAGACCGAGGAGAAATCGCAGAACACAAAGCCGAGGAAGGCCGAGATCATGCCCATAAAGAGCGAGTTCTGGAAGATGTCGGCCCATTTTTTGTCGCGCTTTTCCAGCGTCAGCATGCCCGACTGCATCTTCTTACCGAGAAGCGGCGCCAGCCAGATGCCCACGAGAATGCTGACCGTCATCACCAGCGCCACCGTCACGTATTGCGAGGCGGTGAGGGCGGTGATCTCGGTACCGAAGGCCCCGATCGTCTGCTCGGCCGCGATCGTCTCATAGGAGAGCGAGCCGATGACGCTGAGGCGGAGCCAGGGGAGCGCTACGCCAAGATTTTTCGAGAGAATGATGACACCCACCACGATCGAAACGGCGGGGGCGACCGTAAAGACCGCCGCCGAACGCACGACCTTTTTGAGCTTGTCCTTCGGGATCCCGAGGGCGAGGGCGCGGCGCCAGGCGCGGACCATAAAGTAGACCGACTGCGCGATCACGGCGGCGATGATCACGCCGACCATAACGAAGAGCAGGGGGTGATTGACAGAGAAGTTCAATGAGATGTCCTCCATTTCTTGCATATTCTATTAAATACAATACCTATTATAGCATATGCGCGTGGAAATGAAAAGAGGAAAACGGCAAAAAGGCAAAAAAAGCCGCTCCGCGGCTTGACAAAGGCGGCGCGCGGCGGTACAATAAGGGCGAAAATAAGGAAGGAGTCACTCTATGAAGACCACAATTCTCCTTGTCCGCCACGGCCAAAGTCTCGGCAATCTCCGCGAGACCTTTCTCGGCTATACCGACCTCGACCTCACCGAGCTTGGCTACCGTCAGGCCGAGGCGCTGGCCAAGCGTCTGCGTGACGTCCCCCTTGACGCCGTCTATTCGAGCGACCTCTGCCGTGCTATGAACACCGTTCTCCCCGCCGCGCGCGACCACGGCCTCACCGTTACCCCCGACAAGCGCCTCCGCGAGATCTTTGCGGGCGAATGGGAGGGCGTGACCTTTGACGAGATCGCCCGTCGCTTTCCCGCCGACCGCGCCCTCTGGAAGCAGAACATCGGCCTTTCCCGTCCGACGGGGGGCGAGAGCGTGACCGAGCTCACCGCGCGCGTCAAGGCGGCCCTCGACGACATTGGGGCAAAGAACCCCGGAAGGACCGTCCTTGTCGGCACCCACGCCACCCCCGTCCGCAGCGTGATGACCCGCCTGCGCGGCTATCCGCCCGAGCGTATGGTTGAGGTCGATTGGGCCCCCAACGCCTCGATCACCACCGTGGTCTATGAGGACGGCGTCGCAAGACTTGAGGGGGAAGCCGATGCCGCTCATCTTGAGGGGATCGTAACGCTGGTACCCCAAAAAATATAAGAGGCATCAAAAAAGAGCGCAACCGCGGTTGCGCTCTTTTTTTGTTTTTTTTATTCCTCCTCGGGACGCTCGTAGGCCACGCCGTCCTCAAAGAAGACCCAGCCGAAGCAGCCGGGGGAATGGAGGTGCTTGCCCAGCGTCACCACGCGGTTCGGCTCGTCCTCCCACAGATTGCCGAGGTAGTCCGAAACGCGGAGCTTGAAGGGCGCGCGGCCGCGCAGACCCGCGTTCTTCTTCGAAATGCGGAGGATCGCGCGGAGCATGCCGTCCTGCTTGCGGAGGGGCTGCAGCTTCCACTTGGAAAGCTCCGCCTTCGCGGCCTCGGGCTTGTGGAAGGGCCAATGCTCGCTCCACGCCCCTGCGATCGCGTGCTTACCGTTCTGGCGGAACGCGATGCGAATGGCGGGCGTCACCGAGAACAGGCGGAACTCGGGCGCCAGAATGACCGAGGTCGGCTCCTTCACGCGGATCTCAAACCACAGGTGGTTCTCGCTCTCGGCAACGCGGAACGCCGTGGCCCCGTTTCCAACCTCTTCCCAAGCAGCTTCCTCGATGCTTTGCCGTTTGATTGTATAGTTGTGTTTACAATCTTCCTCGACACCGAGGTAGTATTCGAGAGGCGGGAGCCCCTTCTCGATGCGCGCCTCCACCTCGGGAAACTCGGTTTCGAGAAGCGTCTTCAGCGTTTCGATGCGGTGGCGGAGCTTCTCGGGGAAGAACTTGAAGCCCTCGGCCTCCGAGTGGTAGCCGAGGCGGCTGTCGTTCTCGCAAAGGGCGATCATCTTGGTGGACTCGTTGATCTCGTTCTTCACGAGGGTGCGCATCTTGGCAAGGATCGCCATGGGATCGCCGCCCTCGCCCGTGCCCAGCTGATCGCGGAGCTTGTAGAACTGGAAGATGTTGTAGGTGCTCTTGCAAAGCACAAGGAAGGCTGCCGACACCGAGAGCAGGTCGTTGAGATCGTCCCCGGCGTAAGCGGCCACCGTGGCCAGCTCGGCCATGGCCCTTGTGTAGTAATTCTTCATCGAGGAGAGCAGCGTCAGCGCCTCATCGTGCGTGTGACCGACAAGGATCGAGTCGCAAACGCGGTCACCGTCGGGCTTGTCGAGGAGGAGCCAGCTGCGCGAGGGAGAAAAGTTCTTGGGCTTGAGCGAAAGCTCCCACACCACGCCGTCGTGAGCGGGAGAGTAGTAGCTGAACATGATGTTGAGGGGGTAGAGGCGGTAGCCCTTCTCAAAGAGGCGCCACGCCCGCACGATCGGCTCGGCCACGCCGCGGCCGTAGGTGATCGAGGCCAGGCACAAGAGGTACGCGTCCTCGTCGAGGAACTCGTTCTCAAAGGCGAGGTCGCCCGCCGCCTTGCTCATAAAGCAGGGATAGTTTCCGAAGTACCAGCACTCCATAAGGCCCTCAACGCCCGTGCGGTGGGCGGCGTGCATCTTGCCGTACACGTTGCCGGGAGAGGGGACGTAGGGCAGGGTAGCGATCTCGTGCGAGCAGCAGATCTGCATCTTGGCCCAGAGGTGCTTCTGGTACTTCTTCGCCGCCTTGGCCGTGATGTCAAAGAGCTCGGAGGGGCCGACGTAGGACAGCCAGTAGTCCATGGCCTGGCGCTCACGCCCCAGCTGGCTCTGGTAGCCGCGGTCATCGAAGTTCTGCATCAGCATCACGTCGTCGGGCGCGCCCTTGACGTAGGTCACAATGTCCTCGTCACGCCAAACGCGGTGGCCGTAGGTCCAGCTCACAAAGTCGGCCTCGGGCTTCACCTCGCGGATCCCCGCGCGAATGTTTTCGATGTTCTGGTCGAGGATCTCACCGCGCGATTTCCCCGCGCAGCGCGGGCAGGAGGTCGAGGCCAGCGAGGCGCACGAGGTGGTGCGCTCGCCCGCCGTGATGTCGATGAAGCCGCCAAGGTCGGGGCACATCGTAAAGAGGCGGCGGCCCGCCTCGCGGCAGTACTCCTGCACCATGGGCGAGTGAGGGCACATCGTGGCCACGCCGTAGCCACGCTCACCGATCATCTCGGGGTAGCGGTCGATCAGCTCACCCGTGAGGGCGGCGGGCTCGATCGCGAAGAAATAGACCTTGATGCCGTAGCGGCAGCACTTGGCGATCACGCGGTTGAGCTTCTCGATGCGCGCCTCATAGCCCACGCCGAACTCCTTGATGATGTTGGAGGGCACGCACTGCTTGAAGCTCGAATAGATCCAAAGACCGTTCGTGCCGTCGTGCGCCAGGCGGTTGAGGTACTCGTCGGGATAGTAGTCGACGTTATCGGACAGCTCGTCGCCGTTCTTCGGCGGGCGGTTGGTCGGGCTGAAGAAGCCGCGCGTGATGCGCTGGCGGAGCCACGGACGGCGCTCGATCTTGCCGAGAGGGAGCAGGGGACCCTCGCGAGCGATCATCTCGTCCTCAAGGTAAACGAGGGCGCGGCGGATACCCTCGGTATCGTCGGCCGTAACGGTACAGCCCGTCTCGGTGACCTCGATGGTGTAGGCCTCAAAGCAGGGCGTCGGACCCTTGGTGATGCGGACGGGGTAGCGACCGCCGCCGATCCTCGTCACCGAGAGAAAAAGGGCAAAGTCGGCCGTGGCGGTGTCGAGAAGTCCCTCGGGATCGGGAAAGCGATGGTCAAGGTAGAGCCCGCGGACCGAGACCTCGCCCTCCTCGGGCTCGGTGCGGCCAAAGCGAGCGGGCGCTTTTTCATGCACGGGGGCCTTCAGGTATTCCACAAAGGAAAGGGGCGGCTGGAGATCGAAAAACTCGTCCTGTACGATCTGTCTTTTCATGATGTAGCTCCTTACTATAGCGCAAAATTCACAAAAAACCGAAAAGCGCCTTGTTCTTTTTATACTATACCATAACCGAAAGGAAAAAAACAAGGGAATTTTCCTCGGCAAAACGGAGAAAAACGGCTCGTTTTTTTGGCAATATCGCCAACCCCGACTTTCTCCCTTTTTTATTGACAAGACACGCGTTTTTTGATATAATTGTTACGATGATATTTTTGAAAGGATTTTTGCCCATGAAAAAATCACTTCTTCGTCTTTTGGCGCTCTGCCTGATGCTGGCCATGCTTGTGCCGCTTGCGGCCGCTTGTGGCCAAGGGCCGAGCGATCCCAACGATTCGGATCCGACGGACACCACCCTGCCCGGCGGTACCACCATCGCGGGGCCGACCGACGGTTATAAGACCGATCTTTCCGGCGTGAGCTTCACGGAGATCTCCGCGGACGCGCTGGCGGGCTACACCGTTGTGTATTCCGAGCTGGCGTCGGTGGACGCTCTGGCGCTGGCCAATGCGGTTGCCGCGGCCGTCAAGGAGGCCACGGGGGTCGAGCTTCCCGTCGTTTCCGACCGCGTGGCGTACGGCACGGCCGCTCCCACCAACGCCAAGGAGATCCGCGTCGGCATCACCAACCGTGATACGAACTACGGCTGGCTCCGTTATCACGACTACCGCATCGAGAAGAACGGTGAGTCGCTGGTGTTGGCCGCCGGCGGTGACGAGGCCCTGGAGGCCGCGGTCGAGGTCTTCACGGAGGAGCTTCTGGCCAATGCCAAGCTTCGTCTGCCCTCCTCGGCTGTCGAGTACCTCGCGTACTACGCTGCCGAGACCCTCTATCTTAACGGTGTTTCGATCGAGAATTACGTCATTGTCCGCGATACCGATAACGCTACGGTGGCTGTCTATCTCCAGCAGCAGATCCGCAACCTCTGCGGCATCACGATCCCGATGGCGCTTGATACCGCGGCCGAGAGCCGTTACGAGATCCTGATCGGTAACCTCTCGCGTCCCGGCGTCACCTATCCCGAGTCGGGGACCTATTTGGTCAAGCAGGTCGGCACCAAGGTCGTCCTCGGCGGTGTCGGTGAGAACGCCGGCTACGCGGCCACCATGGACTTTGTGGCCAACACGCTGAAGTACGATAAGGACAAGACGGGTGCCTCGCTGGCGATCTCGGTCAAGACGACCGAGGCCACCCACCTGCTTGCCGGCCTTTACAAGCTGAACCTTGACGACGAGTTCTCCAGCATGGTCGAGGCGCAGGGCACGATCTACAACGCCCAGTCGGTGTACGATCGCTTTATGGCCGCCAAGGGTGAGCTTCCCGATGAGGTCACCGTCCTTAAGCCCTTTGAGGTCGAGGACTATCCTCTGTCGCTTCTCAACCAGGTCTTCGTTTCGCCCACCAAGGGTGACGACAGAAACCCCGGCACCGAGGAGGCCCCCAAGAAGACCATTACGGCGGCTCTTGAGAACGTCAACCTGACCAAGGGCGGCGTTGTCTGGCTGATGGGCGGCACCTATGAGCTGACCGATGAGATCTACGTCGGCAGCACCCATTCGGGCACCGCAACCTCTCCTCTCTTTATTAAAGCGTGGAAGGACGAGGTCCCCGTGCTGACCAGCAACAAGAAGCTGGATACCAGCGCCGAGAAGTGGGAGTACCTTGACGAGAACGCCAACTCCGACGTCTGGAACCGCATTCCCGAGGGGGCGCGTGACGAGATCATGTACACCACGCTGGAGATCCAGGGCTGGGACGACGGCGACATCGCCGAGATCACCAAGGAGAACGGCCCGCCCCGTCTCTACGTCGGCGATACCCAGTACAGTCTGGCGCGTTATCCCAACAGCGATGCTCCTCTGGATCTGCTTTACTTCGGTGAGATCTACGATACCGGCTCGGTCTACAACGTTACGGGCTCCGACCTGTATCCCGAGTGGGTCAAGCGCGCGGTCGAGCTTCCCGACGGTGCCTCCACCGCGATCGGCTGGGAGGTCGGTGTTCTGAACTCCCTGATGAACAAGGGGCCTCTGGATGCCGAGGAGCGCGTCAAGGCCGACGAGATGGCCGAGGAGATCCTCTCCTGGGTCAACACGGGTGAGATCTGGTACTTCGGCTCCACCTTTGAGAGCTGGGAGTTCGGCCACTACAAGCTGGCTCTCACGCACACCGAGGCGGGCGTTACCACCACCTGGGGTCACAAGGCCGACCTTGACGAGGACGGCGTTCTGGACGATTGCTGGTACCTCGGCTATCCCCGCGCCTTCCACGGCGACGACAAGGGTACCTTCGGTAACGGCACGATGACGAAATACGTCTTCCACCCCGATATGAACAAGGGCGGTACCTTCTACACCCTGAATACCCC
>JAFVYX010000217.1 GCA_017500625.1 Clostridia bacterium
CCAGTCATATTTCCCTGGAATCTGGCTAAACAGACCCGCTTCATAATAACCAGCCAGTTTTACGCCCAGATTATCCAAGCCTGCTGCAGACAGTCTTTCAACGATCTGTTCAGTTTGAGCATATGTAGTCAGCGGAACTGTCTGAGTTACAGGCAGTAAATTCATCCATTGAATATCACGTTTCACATTGCCTACGAATTCAATCATACCCGAAAGATGAATTTGGGGCTTTTCCGCAAGCATGTCTCGTTCTATTAACATGGCACGGCAAACCTTCGCCATTTCGTTATAATCCGCACCTGGTTCAAGAAAACGATATCTCACGCGGATATCGCCTCTATATACCTCATACCCAAAGAGAGTTGAAGTATTCTGTTGGTGAATTGATGCATCACCGAACTCAAGGATTTGAAAGGACGTCGAAAGAACGGATGCCTGATTTGTATACTTCTCATTCAAGAAAGCCAGCTCTGCACCTTGTTCAATCAAAGCTATCATACCGCATTCATTAGTTCTAGAGGCAGTCGGTGGGGACCATGATGGCCGTGCCGCCCGCCTCACGGATACGGGCGACAACGGCGTCACCCGCCTCCTTGTTGCGGTCGATGATAGCGATCTTGGCACCGCACTCGGCCAGCGCCTCGGCAAACGAGGAGCAAAGCACGCCGGCGCCGCCGGTGATAGCGGCAACCTTGCCGCAAAGGTCGATCTTAAAGGGAAGCTTCATAACGGAATCTCCTTACTGTTTTGTATTTCCTGTTTATTTTAACACATTTTTACTTGCCCGTCAAGAGGATTTTCTCGCCGTGGGAGCGGTAGAGGGCAAAAAGAATGCGCATCGTGCGCGCCGCCGAGGACAGCGAGACGGGAACCTCGGTGCCGCTTGCCACCGCCTCATAGAATTCGCGGATCGCGATAGCGTGACCAACGCCCCAGCAGGATTTGCCCACAAGGGCGGCGGGGGTAGATTCGACCTCCACGCGCTCACCGTTCTTGAAGAGCTTGCCGTCCATGCAGGCCACGCGCGTGCCGTTCTTTGTCAGCACCTCGTAAAAGTTCTGCGCGTCTCCACCGTAATCGTTCGAGGCAAAGAAGCAGATCTTGCCGCCGTCCTCAAAGGTCGCGATAAAGCCGGCGTTGTCCTCCACCTCGGAGAAGGCGGCGTTCTCCCACAGTGCCGTCTCGCCCTGCACCGATATCGGCTTGGCGGGGAAGGCGCTGACCAGGAGATCGAGCGTGTGAATGGCCTGGTTGATCATCGCGCCGCCTCCCTCACGGGAAAGGCGACCGTGCCAATCGTCGGCCGTGTAATATTCAAGACCGCGCTTCCAAGTGACCATAGCGCGCGCGGCCTTCGCCCCACCGTTTTCCTCGATCAGCTCGTAAAAGCGGTGGGTGATCGGCAGGCGGCGGTTCTGGAAGGACACGGTCAGTCTTGCCGTGCTGCTTGCTTCGGCGGTAAGGAGCGCGGAAAGCTCCGCCTCGCTGTTGCCCGCGGGCTTTTCAAGATACACGTGAATGCCGCGCTTAAGGCACTCGCAGGCCATCTCGGCGTGCAGGTCGTGCGGCGTGCAAACGTGGACCGCCTCGGGCTTTGCCTCGTCCAGCATACGGCGCCAGTCGGTGAAGATCGCGGCGTCCTTGGCAAAGGCGTCGCGCAGGGCCTCGGCTCTTTGGGGAAGGACGTCGCAAAGCGCCACAAGACGGGTGCGGTCGTTCCCTGTCAGCGCGGAGGCATGATTTTTTGAGATCGCGCCACAGCCAATGATGGCGGCGCGGATAGCTGCGGGGGCCATGGCGTCAGGCACGGGGCGTAAACACGCCGGTCTCGCACTCGACAAAGCCCGCACCGACAAGCAAGCGCTTCAGCGCTGCCGCGGCGTAGGCAAAGGCCTCGCGCTTGCTGGCAAAGGACTGCCCCTTGCCGGCCAGATTGCGGTCGTCGATCGCACTGTAGCCCGCAAAATCCGCAAGGTGGGGCTCCAGCGTCAGATAGACGGTGTCGTCGGTCGTCTTGCTGTGGGCGGCGAGGATCTCGGCAATGCGCCCCTCACCGTCACCGGGAGGCACGATCCTGTCGCCGTTCTTCGACTCGGCGTCCTTGATGTGAATGTATTCGAGCGAGGGACGCGTGACCTCGTAGCCCTTCATGGGGTCGTTGGCCGTCAGAATGTAGTTGGCCGCGTCCCAGATGCCACGCAGCCCGGGCACCGATGCCAGAACGTCGGCCACGCATTCGGGGGATTCCCCGTAGATCGCGCCCTCGTTCTCGTGGCAGAGGGTGATCCCCACCGCCTCGGCATACTCCTGGAAGGCGCGCAGCCGCGCGACCACCTCGTCACGGTAAGGCGCGGGATCCTCGCCTTTGGGAATGAAGAAGCTGAACATACGAATGCGGGGCGTGCCCAGGCGCTTCGCGATCTCGCAGGCGCGCTTGAAGCTCTCAAAGTGCGGCGGGAACGGCTCGTTGATCGGATACTTGCCGATGGGGGAGCCGATCGCCGAAAGGCCGATGCCTGCCGCATCGAGGGCGGCGCGCATCTCGTCAAGCTCCTCGTTTGTGAGCGTCATGATGCCGCGCCCGTCAATAAAGCGGGGCTCCATGCAGGTGATGCCGCACTCCTTGAGGGCGTCCAGCTGCTCAGAGAGCGAGTCGGCGGCCTCGTCGGAGAAGGCGGAAAGAACGTACTTTGCCATAGCGACGTTTCCTCTTTATCTCTTATTTGCCGAAGAGCGGAGCGATGTTCTTGTAGCTGATCGCCATCTGACCCATGGAGTCTCCGCTCGCGGGGGCGTTGTCCTGCTCGATAAGGATATTCTTGACGCCCGTCTCAAGGCAGGCATCGTAAATGCGCTTGAAGTCGATGATGCCCTCGCCGCAGGCGCAGATGGGGCGGTCCTCGGTGGCGGCCATGTCCTTGAAGTGGAGGTTCACGATGCGGCCCTTGAGGCGGTAAACGTACTCCACGGGATCCAGGCCCGCGTAGGTCGTCCAGTACACGTCGTGAATGAAGTTGAATTCGGGATACTCCTCGATCATCGTCTCGTACATCGAGGTACCGCCGAGATCGCGGAACTCGCCCGCGTGGTTGTGGAAGCCGAAGGTCATGCCCGCGGCGTTCACCTTCTTGACCGCCTCACGGAGGGCGTCAAATTTCACCTTGGCCTCCTCGATCGTCGCGTAATTCGAGCCGATGCCGCCAATGCCGATCTCAGGGCAGCCGAAAAGCTTATGCTCGGCAATGACCGTGTCGGTTTCGTTCACCAGACGGTCAAAGGGAATGTGGGTGCAGACCACGGGGAGATCAAACTCCCGAACGCAGGCGGCAATGTCCTTCGCGGTCACGGCCGCGCCGATGCCCGAGATCTGGACAACGTCATAGCCGATCTCCTTGGTCTGACGGAAGGCCTCGCGCAGTCCCTCGGGGGTTGCGGTCAGGTCGCGGATCGAATAAAATTGAGAGCCAAGCTTCATATTCTGTTCCTCTTTGTTCATAAGATTGGAAGATCGCAGTCTCCCACATTCTTATTATAGCATAAAGTAATTTTGGTTTTCCATTGCCGAAATTGTCAAAACTATTGCAAATATTGCTCACCTATGATACAATGGAAGCATCAAAGCCCAAAGGAGAGCGCCATGGACGCCTATACCGTAGAGGAATACCCGGGGATCCGTTTTTATCATTCGATCGATGAGCATCCGGTCCCTGCCGGCTTTTCCCGCCATTGCCATACGCATTACGAGGTCATTTACGTGGTGCGCGGTGCGGGAAATTACGTGGTGGAGGGGGAAAAATACGATCTTCGCCCCGCCACCCTGATGTTCTTTCGCCCGGGCGAATTCCATTACGTGGACGTCCGCCGCGAGGAGCCCTATGAGCGCTACGTCTTCCATTTTACGGGGGAGGGGCTGCCCGAGGCGGGGGAGGCCCTGCGCCGCCTTTCGGATAAGCCGCTCGGTGAGGGCAATTTTTACGCAATCGGCGATATGCCGATGAGCGCTCCGCCGATCTTCGACCGCTTTGAGCGCCTGGCCGCGCTTCCGCGCCCTGAGGGGGAGCACCTCTCGCGCCTTCTTCTTTCCGAGCTTCTGGTGCTGATCTCGCTGGCCAGCCCGGCCCCCGGCACCAAGAAGAAGGAGGAGCCGCTCGGTGCGCGCGTCATTCGCTACGTCAACGCCCACATTGCCGAGCCCCTCTCGCTCGATGCCATTGCGGGCGAGTTCTACGTCAGCAAATACTACCTCTGTCGTGCCTTCAAGCGCCACAACGGCATCTCGATCCTCGGCTATATCAACGGCAAGCGTGTGATGATGGCCCGTCAGATGATCGAGAGCGGTGAGGTCGCCGCCGACGTTGCCGAGCGCGTCGGCTTCTCGGATTACTCCACCTTCTACCGTGCCTACCGCAAGGCGTACGGGCAGTCTCCCACCGAGGGGCGCCGCGCCCCCACCGACCGAGGTCACCGCGCATGAGCGACCGTTATCCTCTGCTGCTTTCGATCCAAGACCCCGCCGATCTCCGCGCCCTGCCCGAGGAGTCCATGCCCGCGCTCTGCCAAGAGATCCGCGAGTTTCTTATCGAGCACGTGCCGCGGACGGGCGGCCACCTTGCTTCCAATCTCGGCATCGTTGAGCTGACGGTGGCTCTCCACCGCGTCTTTGATACCCCGCGTGACCGTCTCATCTTTGACGTCGGCCACCAGAGCTACGTCCATAAGCTCCTCACCGGTCGGCGCGAGGCGTTCGATACCCTCCGTACCCCGGGTGGCCTCTCGGGCTTCACTCGCCGTGGGGAAAGCGAGTACGATGCCTTTGGCGCCGGTCATTCCTCCACCTCGCTTTCGGCCGCCCTTGGCTTTGCGATGACCGATAAGCTCGCAGGGCGCGATACCACCACCGTGGCTGTCATCGGTGACGGCGCCTACACGGGCGGTATGATCCACGAGGCGCTCAACAACTGCGCTCCCGACCTGCCGCTGGTCATCGTCCTCAACGAGAACGAGATGTCGATCTCGCGCAACATCGGCGCCTTCGCCCGCCAGATCGCCGGGATCCGCAACTCCCACCATTACCGCCGCGCCAAAAGCGTGACCGTCCGTATCCTTCCTCGCCTGCCGCTTCTCGGCCGACCCCTCTACCGTCTTCTCCGCGCGATCAAGCAAAGGATCAAAAACCGCCTCTACTCCTCGAACTACTTCGAGGAAATGGGACTCTACTACCTCGGCCCCGCCGACGGCAACAATTACGTCGAGACGGCCCGCCTTCTCCGTGAGGCGCGCGCCAAGAGGGAGAGCGTCATTCTGCATCTCTCCACCAAAAAAGGGAAGGGCTACGCCCCTGCTGAGGCCGATCCCTCGGTCTATCACAGCATAGCCCCCGGCGTTGCCACCGTCTCGGCCTTTTCTGTCACGGCGGGAAAGACGCTCACCGCCCTGGCCTCCGCCGACCCCTCGGTCGTGGCCGTCACCGCCGCGATGCGCGAGAGTACGGGGCTTGCCCCCTTCTTTGAGGCCCACCCCGACCGCGCCTATGACGTCGGCATTGCCGAGGGGCACGCCCTCACCTTTGCCGCAGGCCTCGCCGCGGCGGGCACAAAGCCCTACGTGGCTGTCTATTCCACCTTCCTCCAGCGCGCCTATGACAGCATCGTGCATGACGTGGCGCTCCAGGGGCTCCCCGTCCGCATTCTCGTCGACCGCGCGGGGCTTTCGCGTGGAGACGGCCCCACTCACCACGGCATCTTTGACGTCGCCTTTCTTTCGCATATCCCGAATATGACCCTCTATGCCCCCGCCACGCTCGGGAGTCTTCGCGCCCTTCTCGCCGATACCCTCACAGCCGAGGGGCCGCTTTCCGTGCGCTACGAAAACCGCGCCGAAAGCGCGGCGATCCTTTCGGCCTTCTATAAGGACGGCGATTTTGAAAACTACGGCGTCCGTCCCGATTTCACCACCCCCGAGGAGGCCCGGGACGCCGTGATCCTCACCTACGGCGCCATTGCCGAGGAGGCGCTTGCCGCCGCCGCCACTCTCCGTGAGCGCGGCCTTCGCGTCGGCGTTATCCTCCTTGAGATCCTGAAGCCCTACAAAACGACCGCCGAGCGCCTTCTGCCGTACCTCGCCGATACCCGCCGCGCCGTCTTTCTCGAGGGGGCGATCCGCGCGGGCGGCGCCGGCCTCACGCTCGGCGATGCGCTTTGCTCGCTTGGCCTCCGTATCCCCTATGACGTCCTCGCGATCGACGATCATTTCGCCGTCCCCGAGACTCCCACGCCTCTCAAGGAATTTTGCCACATCGCGGCCGATGATGTCGTAAAACTCCTTCTTTCGTAAAGAAAACCTAACAAAAAACCACCTGCGTCGCAGGTGGTTTTTCTTTTCGCTTGCGCGTCTTTGCGCTCGGCAATAACGCCGCTCGCTTCGTGCTTATCTCTTGTGGCCGGGGATATCAACAAGAGTGAGAACGTCAACGGGCATGCCCGTGGCGATCGACTTGTTACCGGCAATACCGGTCAGAATGGACATAGCCCCGTCGATGTGCGAGGCCGCCCGATGGAAGCGATCGTATTCGGGAACGCCGAAGATATCGTTGAGCTTCTGAAACGGATAGAGGAGAGCGGGGGGATTTACGCTTCATCAAACCAGCGGCGCTCCAGCCCGAGGCCACGGAGATCGGCCGTCGTGCCGTGCTTCTCCGCATCGTACATTCGCCAGATGACCTGCAGACTTTTCATGGCCTCGCGCCCGTCGGTCAGGGGGCGCTTACCGTTCAGCACACAGTCGGCAAAATGAGCAATCTCGCGCGTGGTTTCCTCGGTGCCCTCCTTTTCGCGCTTGTAGAGCACCGTGTAATGCTTGCTGCCCTCGTGGATCACCCCGGGCACGTGCATCTGTTCCTGGCTGTAAAAGCGGATCTCGCCCGTTGAGAGATCGTAATCGAGGAGCCCCTTGTCGGTCATGATCTGATAGCACCAGCCAAGGCGGGAGCCGCGCGCCCCCCAGGTGGCGCCGTGATAGCCGAGGGCGCCGTTTTCAAATTTAAAGATCGCCATGCTCGTGCCCTCCTTCAGCAGCCACGGCGTTCCCACGCGCGTGCCAAAGTGCGCTCCCTCCACGGGATCGCCGAGAAAGCGGAGCAGAAGATCGACGTAATGGCACCCGTGACTGAAAAACTGTCCGCCACCAAGGCGCGAGGTACGGGCCCAGGACCACTCGGGCTCGGGGCGCGTCAGCTGCTCGGTCCAGATCGACATTTGCATGATCTGCCCGTATTCGCCCGAGTCGACCAGCTCCTTGAGCTTTCGGACGTCGGTCTTGTAGGGAACGGGGTAGCCGCACATCAGGGTGACTCCCTCCTCCTCCGAGACCTCGATGAGGCGCCGGCATTCCTCCTCGGTGACACAGAGCGGCTTTTCCATAAGAATGTGCTTCTTGTGACGGGCAAAGAACAGACCGCATTCGTAGTGAAGATCGTGCGGAAGCGCCACAAGAACGGCGTCGACCTCCTCGGTCATCGTTCGGTAATCGGTGGTTACATAGGGGCGATTTCCCAGCGCCTCGGCTACGGTTTTAACGTTTTCCTCGGAAAGATCGCAGAGCGCGGTGATCGTGATCCCTGTGACCTTGTTGATGTTTTTGGCGTGGGTCGCCATCATGCCACCGCACCCGATAAGCCCAAGACGAATGTTCTTCATTTTTTGGTTTCCCCCTTGACAATTCGTAAGATGTATGCGAAAATGAAAAAGGATCGCATCTATATCCATAATACCACAGCTCGCTCACCGTTTCTTTAGGGAATCGGTCTCAAAATTTGCACGATCGGTCGGAGTTATCACAATGAACTACACGTCACAGGTGCCCCTGCTTCCGCTGCTCTCGGTGGAATCCGTCTGCGCCGCGCACCGCACTCTCCTCAAGGGGAAGACGGTCATCGGCGAGCGGCACGATTTTTATGAGCTGGTGTACGTTGAGGACGGCTTTTATTACGTCATTCTCGACGGCACGCGCTATACCGTGCCCCCGGGCAGCTTCATCGTCTTTCCCCCGAACGCCTATCATTCGGGGGACGGCGTTACCGATAACACCGCCACGGTCAGCATCGTGGCCTTTGAGTCGGCCGCTCCACAGATGGCAAGCTTCGGTGGCCGCGTGATCACGCCGGGGTCCTCGGGGCGTGAGCGCCTCGCCGCTGTGTTCTCGCTCGCCTTTTCCTGCATCAAGAGCTGCGAGGGCGGCTGCCGCGCGACAAAAGAAGCAACGCCCGTCGCCCTCTCGCTCCTCAAAAACGCCCTTGAGGCCTTTCTTCTCGAGCATTACCGTGAGGTGGACGTCAGGCCCCCCTCGGGTCGCAAGCGCCAGCGAAAGGAGCAGTTCGGTCGCCTTTCCGACTACCTTGGCGCCCACCTGTCCGAGAAGCTGACGCTCGATGCCATCGCCGCCGCCTGCTTGCTCAGCCGTACCGCGCTCAAGGCGCTGTGCCGCGAGTTCTGCGGCTGTGGGGTGATCGACTATCTCATCTCGCTCCGCATCGACAAGGCCAAGGAGATGATCGCGGAGGGGAAGTGCAACCTCACCGAGATCGCCGAGGCCGTCGGCTTTGACTCTCTCCATTATTTTTCGCGGACGTTCAAGGCGCGGTGTGGGATCCCCCCCTCGCAATACGCCGCCGAGGAATAAAAAAACGGAAGGCAATGCCTTCCGTTTTTATTTTAAGTGGGAACGGTCTGCTCCTCATCGCAAGCGGCGATCAGTGCAGCTCTTTTCTCCCAAAGCGGGTCTCCAGCTCCCAAAGCTTGTCGAGGGGGAGCATACCGCCGACGGCATCGGCGGCCGAGAGACTGGCGGCGGCAGAGAGCGAGCCGAGGCGCAGAAGGCGCTCGTCGTCATAGCCATGCGTAAGGGCGTACAGCGCCCCCGCGCAGAAGGCGTCACCCGCACCCGTCGCCCCTGCGATATAGCCCTCGGGCAGAGAGAGCGAGGGCACCGCGGTAAAGCCCGTGACCTTATCGTGACAAACGCCAAGGTCGGGGCAGTGCAGAATGACCTTCTCGCGCACACCCAGCGAAAGCAGGGCCTCGGTCAGCGCCATCAGCTCCTCGCGCTTCGGGTGCTTCGGAATCGCGATCCCCGTAATGGCCGCGGCCTCCAGCTCGTTGATGATAAGAACGTCAACGTAAGGGAGCGTCGGCAGAACGGCGCTTTTGTAGCGGTCGGAGGATTCGCTCACAAGATCGACCGAGGTGCGGATCCCACGGCGCTTGGCCTCGGCAAGGAGCCGCGCCGAGCGGCAACCGTAGTCGGCATCGGGCGCATCAAGCGTTTCCATAAGCAGAAGATACGCAAGGTGCAGGTGCGAGGGCGCGAGGGCGTCGAGATCGAAGTCCCCGACGTCCAGCTCCGCGCCCGCTCCGGGCATCGTAAAGAAGGTGCGCTCGCCTCCCGCAACGTTCATCACGTCGGTAAAGCTTGTGGGGGCCGTATCGGAGACCAAAACGCAGGAGGTGTCAAGCCCTGCCTCGGTCATGGTATTGACGGCGTAGCGCCCGTATTCGTCGTCCCCCACACGCCCAAAGGCGCGGACGGGGAAGTCGGGGTCAATGCGCACAAGGTCAATGCCCGTGTTGGGGACGGCACCGCCAACGCTCCTGTCCATTTTGAGGATCTTGACAAGGCGCCCCGCCTCGGGATAGGCCTCGATCGTCTTGATGATGTCCACAAGGATCGTGCCCGCAAGCACGAGGGCGGGAGTTTTTGTCTCGGCCATATCAGTTGGCATCGGGCACCAGGGGACCGGCCAGCTCACGCAGGTAGAAGAGGCGACCGGGAATGGTGGGAATGAAGCTCGAGGCCCGAATGGAGATCCTGCTATTACACCAATCTTTTGGAGTTGGATGATACCACGGCGTTGCTGATTTACAGCGATTTTCACCGTCCGTTGCCCGATGGCAAGGGAGAAGCGC
>JAFVYX010000218.1 GCA_017500625.1 Clostridia bacterium
CATGTAGGCTCGAGCCTAGGAGGTGCCGGGGATGAAGCGTGAACGACTTTATACTGCCCTGTGGGCGCTGTTTTTCGGGTGCTGCCTGAGCTTTTCCGCCCGCCAGGGCATTGCCCATCACGTCCTGGAGCAAAACGCCCGAGAGCGAGAGCCCCACCCCTGCAAGCATCGCCGCCAAGAGCCGCGGCAGACGGACGTAGAGGAGGATGGCCCGCTCGGTCTCATAGCCCTCCCGCCCACAAAGACCCGCAAACAGCGAGGAGAGCGAGAGGTCGGCACTCCCGAGGGCCAGCGAAAGGCAGGCCAAAAGAAGGAGAGCCACGGATAAAAGAAAAAGGGTAAGCGGATAGCGCTTCATTCCTTCACCTCCTCGGAAAATACGCCGATCAGCGCGCGGTAGGCCTCGGCCCAGCGCAGGCACGGCTTGTAATGAAAGAGCGCACGGGAGAGGATCGTCACGCGCCCCTCACGGACGGCGCGCAGGGCCTGCCACTCGGGGCGGGAGAGAAGCGCCTCCACGTTGGCGCGTGCGGCGGCCTCGTCCCCCATCAGCGAGAAAAAGAGGTGATCGGGGTCGGCCGCTAGGATCGCCTCGATGGAGAGGGTGTCGACAAGGAGGGGTGCCTCCTCGGCCAGGTTGCGGCAGCCAAGCTCCGAAAGCATGGCGGCAGCAAAATGGTCGGAGGGGAGCTTGGCCTTGGTTGAGGCCGCCGTACCCCCCGCACGGATGAACACGATGCGCTGCCCGCGGGCCGCCGCGGCCTCGGGTGAGGCAAGGAGCGCGGTGATCTCACCGTCAAGGGCGGTGAGCGCCTCCATGGCGGCGGTGTCCCCCGTGAGGGCGGTCATCGCGCGGAGGGTCTCACGGTAGTCGGCGTAGGTATCCACGTGGAAAAGGAGAGTCTTGATCCCCGCTGCGCGGCAAAGCTCGGCCGCCGCGACCTGGGCGGGAACGTCGGCGGAGGCAATGACAAGGTTGGGCGCCAGCGAGAGCAAGCGCTCGGTATCAATGCGCTTGCCGGCCCCCCCGTCCACAAGGGGCGTTCCCTCGGGCACGAGACCGCGCTCAACACTCTCACGGACGGTGATCGCTACCTCTCCCCCCGCGTCCTGCCACGCCTCGGCAAGCGACGAAAAAAGGACCGCCACCCGCTTAGGGGCGGCGGCCGTTTCCTTGGGTGGCTCGGTGGCCGCACAGGAGGGGAGGAGCAAAAGCGAAAAAAGGAGTAAAAGCGAAAGGAGGCGCCTCACGGGGCGGCCTCCGTGCGCTCACACAGCGGGGCCGCCAGAATGGCTTCTTGCTCGGCAAGGAGCGAGCCGTCACGGATCGCCCCCTCCAGGGCGGCAATGCCAAGGCGGTCCACCGTGGTGCCAAGGCGCTCCCCCTTGAAGCCGTTCTTGCGGTAAAAGAGAAGGATCGCAAGGAGCGTTTTCTCGACCTCCTCGGGATGGACGGGGAAGGAAAGGGGCGTTCCGTCATGGCGGGTCTTGCCCCACGTGCCGCCCACCGTCACAAGGCACACAACGTCACGCTCCTTCGGAAAGGCGCCAAAGGGACAACGCCCAACGCACAGGCCGCAGCTACGGCACACCGTGGGGTCAAGGGTGACAAAGCCGTCCTCTCCCCGCAAAATGGCACCCGAGCGGCAGGCCGCCGCCGCGGCACACGCGGGACACCCCCGGCAGGCGCTCTCATCGTAGGAGAGGAGTACGCGTGCCTCAATGCCGATATCGTTCAAGCTCGGCTTCATGCAGCTGTTGGGGCAGCCACCAATGCCGATCTTCAGCTTATGGGGGAGCGTTACCTCACGCATACCGAGATAAAAGCGCTCGTGAAGCCGCGCGGCCAAGGCCTGCGTGTCCATGTTCCCAAAGACGCAGGTCGTGCCCTTGCACGCCGTAATGGGGCGCACACGCGCGCCCGTGCCACCGAAGGAGAGGTGGCGCTCCCTGAGAAACGCCTCGGCCTCGTCAATGCGCTCGGCGGGGATCCCCACGATCTCGGCCGACTGGCGCGATGTAAAGGAAACCTTACCGTTTCCGTAAATTTTCGCGCACTCGGCGATGGCATAGAGGTCGTCGGCCGTGTAAACGCCGCCCGCTGTGACCACACGGCCCGAGAAGCAGTCGGTGCCGCGGTTGCGGAGAAAGCCGCGCCCCTTCAGGGCGGTAACGGTCTCTCTTGAAAGAGCCATGATGTACTTCCTTTCGTTAGTTATAGCGCCTCGGCAAGGTCAAGCACCAGGCGCTCGGTCTTTTCCCAGCCGAGGCAGGGGTCGGTGATGGAGCGGCCGTACACACCCTCCTCGGCCTTGCCCGTACCGTCCTCAAGATAGCTCTCGATCATCAGACCCTTGACAAGACGCCCGATGTCGGCGTTCTGTCGGCGGCTCTCCACGATCTCCTTTGAGATGCGGATCTGCTCCGCGTACTTCTTGCCCGAGTTCGCGTGGTTCACGTCCACGATCGCGGCGGGGTTCTTAAGCTCGCGCTTGGCGTACAGCTCGGAAAGGCGGGAAAGGGTCTCGTAGTGGTAGTTCGGGTAGGAGTTGCCAAGCTCGTCCACGTAGCCGCGCAGGATGGCATGGGTGTAGGGGTTGCCCTCACTCTCGACCTCCCAGCCGCGGTAGATGAAGGCGTGGGCGTGCTGGCCGGCGGTGATCGAGTTCATCATGACCGAAAGGTCGCCGCTCGTCGGATTTTTCATACCCACGGGGATCTTGAGGCCGCTGGCCGTCATGCGGTGGTGCTGGTCCTCCACCGAGCGCGCCCCCACGGCCACGTAGGAAAGCAGGTCGTCAAGGTAGCGGTGATTTTCGGGATAGAGCATCTCGTCCGCCGAGGTGAGGCCGGTCTCACGGAAGGCGCGCATGTGCAGCTCACGGACCGTGATGATGCCCTGCAGAAGGTCGGGCTTGCCCACGGGGTTCGGCTGGTGGAGAATGCCCTTGTAGCCGTCTCCTGTCGTTCTCGGCTTACCCGTGTAGATGCGCGGGATCATGAGGATCTTGTCCTTCACGCGCTCGGAAAGCACCGCAAGGCGGCGGATATATTCAAGGACGCTGTCCTCGTTGTCGGCCGAGCAGGGGCCAATGACGAGCAAAAATTTGTCGCTCTCGCCCGTAAAGATCTTGGCGATCTCGGCGTCGCGCTCGGCCTTTTTCAGGCGGAGCTCCTCGGTCAGGGGGTATTCGGCCTTGACCTCCTTCGGGATCGGAAGCTTGCGGATAAAATTCATATTCATGGCGGTGGTGCTCCTTTGGGATATCAGCGTTTTTTCTTATCAAAGAGGGCGCGGCGCGCCGTGGAATGGCGCATGATCTCGCGCAGGGCCTCGCGGTTTTCGGTAGAGAGATAGTGGCGGATCTTGGCCATCTCGGCCTCAAAGAGGTCGATCTGTGCAAGCAGGGTGTCCTTATTGAGGAGGAAAAGCTCGCTCCACATCTCATCGTTCAGACGGGCGATGCGGGTCAGATCGCGGAAGCTGTCGCCCGTGTAGTCCTCAAGGTTGTCGTAGGACTTGGCCGTCATCAGCGACACCGCAATGCAGTGCGTGAGCTGGGAAACGTACCCGATGATCTCGTCATGCTCGGTGGGTGAGAGCGAGGAGATGCGGGCAAAGCCCAGCGTGCGTCCAAGATCCTCGCACAGCTCAATGGCCTCGGCGGTGTTCCTCTCCGAGGGGGTGACCACGTAGTTGGCGCCCGCAAAAATGGCCTCGTCGCTGTACTCAATGCCCGAGCGCTCGCGCCCCGCCATCGGGTGGGCGGCAATGAACTCCACGTCGGGGCGGAGCATGCCCTGGATCCTGTCAACGATGCAGGCCTTCACACCCGTGACGTCGGTGAGGATCGCTCCGCTCTTGAAAAGGGCCTGATGCTCCTCGATCCAGCGGATAAACACCCCGGGATAGAGCGCGAACACAACAAGGTCGGCCTCCCCCACAAGGCGGGGATCGACCTCGGTCGTTCCCTCGGCCACAAGGCCGTGGGAAAGCGCATAATCCACGGTTTTTTTGCTGCGGGTAATGGCCTTCACCGTAAAGCCCTGGCGCGTGAGCGACTGCGCGTAGCTGCCGCCGAGAAGCCCAAGACCGACGATGAGAATGTTCATATCCTTATTTAGCTTCATAAGTCACCTCAGCGCCTAACTGTGTTAGGATTTCAAAGTATTCTGGTAAACTTTTCTTTACGGCCTCGGCTCCCAGAACGGTGCCGCCGACGCTCGCAAGGAGCGTTGTGAGGGCCATCACGATGCGGTGATCGTTGTGGCCGTAAAGAGGAGACGACGGCGCCCTGAGCGTGCCGCCCTCCACCGTGATGCGGTCCTTTTCCACCGTCACGCGGACGCCAAGCTTTGAAAGCTCTTCGGCCATCGCCGCGCCGCGGTCGCTTTCCTTGATCGAAAGGCGTGCGGTGTCAAGAAAGACGGCGCCGTTTTTGGCGGCCGCCACAGCCATGAGAATGGGGCCAAGGTCGGGGCAATCGGCCAGCGAGAGCGTGGGTGTGCCCGCCTCCAGCGCGGAAAAATACTCGCGGTACACGCGGTCGCCCTGGCGGCTCTCGGGGTCAAGCCCCGTCACGCGGACGTCGTGCCCAAGGACGCGGAGCGCCTCAAAAAAGGCGGCGTTTGAATAATCGCCCTCCACCGTGACCTCACAGGGAGTGAGGGCGCGGACGGGCTCTGCGTACAGAACCTCCCCCTCGGCGCGGACGGGCGCCCCGAAGCGTGAGAGCATTTCCAAGGTCAGATCGATATAGGAGCGGCTCTCAACGGGAGGCAGAAGGCGGAGCGTGCCGCCCTCCTCGGTCAGGGGCAGGGCAAAGAGAAGCCCCGTGATGAACTGACTGCTGACGTCGCCGCGGACGGCATACTCGCCGCCCGTAAGGCGCCCGCCGACGGAGAGCCCGCCGTCTGAGAGCGAAAAGGTGAGTCCCCTCGCCTCGGCGATCTCGCGATAAACGGACAGCGGCCGCGCAAGAAGGCGCTCGCTCCCTACAAGGCGCGCGCCGTTGCCCGAGAGCCAGCACAGCGGCAGAAGAAAGCGGAGCGTGCTGCCGCTTTCGCGACAGGGAAGGGGAGCCGTCGGGCGCGCCGTGCGGACGTCAACGCCGCGGACGGTCGCTACGTCCCCCGAAATTTCAATGGAAGCACCGAGCGCGCGGAGGCAGTCGATCGTCGCCAGAATGTCCTCGGAGGCGGCAATGCCCGAAATGCGGGAAACGCCGTCCGAGAGCGCCGCCGCGATCAGCGCACGGTGGGCCATGCTCTTGGAGGGCGGGGCCGTCACCCTTCCGGCAAGGGGCCTCGGTACAATGGTAACGGTCATGCCTTTGCCCCCTTGGCAAGCAAAAGGTCGATCGCCTCCGGGTAGCCGTCGGTGCCGTGGCCCGAGACCGTGGCGATGCAGGCGGCGCGGATATAGCTCACACGGCGGAAGTCCTCACGCGCATTCACGTCGGAGATATGCACCTCAACCGTCGGGATCGAGACCGCCTTGACGGCGTCAAGGAGAGCCACGCTTGTGTGCGTGTAGGCGCCGGGGTTGATGACGATGCCGTCGTACCGTCCCAGCGCGCGCTGAATGGCCGTGACAAGGTCGCCCTCGGCATTCGACTGCACAAAGCGCACACGGACGCCCCTCGCCTTGGCGTGGGCGCGGATCTTCTTGAGAAGGTCTCGGTAGGTCTCGCGCCCGTAGTGGTCGGGCTCACGGATTCCGAGCATATTGAGGTTTGGACCGTTAATGACGAGTATCTTCATGGAAAAAATCCTTTCGTATCAGAAGGGCGGCCTCCTCGGCTGTCCCCTCGTTCGGCACGCGCAGGTCGCACGTGGCAAGGTAGCGCCCGTAGCGCTCCTCGTAGCGGCGGCGGATCGCCTCGCGGGAGGAGGCCAGCGGACGGTCGTCCGTGGGCAAAAGCGCCGAAAGCGGGCGGTCGAGGAAATAGCGCCGCCCCGTACGGCCCAGCGCACGGACGTTCCCGTCGTCAAGGATCGCGCCGCCGCCCGTGGCAATGACGGCTCCCGTCACCCCATTGGCAATGCGGCTCACGACCTCACGCTCCAGCGCGCGGAAGCCGCTCTCGCCACGCTCACGGAAGATCGTGGGGATGTCGCAGCCCGCTGCCTTGACGATCTCGGCATCGGTATCGATGAAGGGGCGCCCGAGGTCCCTCGCAAGAAGCGCGCCGACCGTGCTTTTGCCGCTGGACGGCATACCCGTCAGGACGAGGTTCTCCTTCTCGCACGCCGCAAGCCGGAAGATGCGCGCGGTGAGCGCGTCGGTCTCGGGATCGGCGGCCACAGTGTCAAAGTCCTCACCAAGGAACACGCGGGAGGCCACCACCGCCTGACCGACCAGCATATAGAGCCCGCCCTCGGCGGGGATGCCCGCGGCCCGCGCCTCGGTCACAAGGTTGGTGCGGAGGGGGTTATAGACGGCGTCCACAACGCCAACAAGGCGGGGGAAGCGCAAAACGTCGATCGGTACCGCCGCAATATGCTCGGCTCCGTCGGCGTACGGATACATGCCAACGGGCGTGGTGTTGAAGATGACCTCGGCATCGCTATGGAGCGTCACTGCCTCCTCGTAGGAGACCGAGCCGCTTTTGGGGCGGCGCTCCACGGTAATGATGGCGGCTGCCCCCTCGGCCCTTGCCACCGCGCGGGCGGTGCGTGCCGTGCCCCCGTCACCAAGGACCATGACCTTGCGCCCGCCAAGCGAGATGCTGGCATGGCGCAAAAGCGAGAGCAGACCGTAAAAATCGGTGTTATAGCCGTAGAGCTTCCCGTTCTTATTCACCACGGTGTTGACAGCGCCGATGTCCTTGGCCGCCTGGTGGATCTCTGTAAGATAGGGCATCACCGTCTGCTTATAGGGGATCGTGACGTTGATGGCCGAGAAGTCGCCCTTCTCCATAAACGGGCCGACCTCCTCGGGGGTAAGCTCCTTTAAGATATAGTCGTAGGAGGCGCACTTTGCGTGGATCTCCTGGAGAAGCTGTGCGGCAAATGCTCTCCGATCAGTCCGTACGTCATACGGCCGCCTCCTTTCGTTCAAAATGTAAGGTTTCTTTTACTTTATGCCTTCAGGTAGTCGGTGCCGAAGCGGAGCGCCAGAAGGTCGCAAAGGGCGAGCGCCACGGCGCTGTCCACCACCACGCGGGCGCGGTGAACGATCGCGGGATCGTGCCGCCCCTCAATGAGGAGCTTGGCCTCGGTCATCGTGGCAAGGTCGAGCGTCTTTTGCTCCTTGTAGATCGAGGGCGTGGGCTTGACGGCGGTACGGACGATGAGGGGGGCTCCCGTGGTGATGCCTCCGAGAATGCCGCCCGAGCGGTTGGTGGCGGTGGTCACGGTACCGTCTTTCACGACAAAGGGATCGTTGGCGGTGCTGCCGCGCATCTCGGCCAGGGCAAACCCGTCACCGAATTCCACGCCCTTGACGGCGGGGATCGAAAAGAGAATGTGGGAGAGGACGCCCTCCACCGTGTCAAACCACGGCTCACCCACGCCACCGGGCAGCCCCGTGACGGCGGTCTCAAGGACGCCGCCCACGCTGTCGCCCTCAGCGCGTGCCGCCTCGATCGCGGCCTTCATGCCCTCGCCCGCGGCCTCGTCCAGGACGCCGAAATCGCGCCCGTCCAGGACGTCAAGATCGGCCGCCACGTCAAGGAAGCGGCGGTCGGAGACGCCACCGCAGGCGGCAATATGCGTACCGATGCGGATCCCTCGCGCCGAAAGCGCGGAAAGCGCCACCGCTCCCGCGGCGACCAGCCCCGCCGTGATACGGCCCGAGAAGTGACCGCCACCGCGCTCGTCGGCGTAGTCGTGGTACTTGAGGAGCGCCGTGTAATCGGCGTGTCCCGGGCGGGGAAGCGTGCGGAGCTTTTGGTAGTCGCCGCTCCGCGTGTCGGTGTTTTCAATAAGAAGGGTGATGGGCGTGCCCGTGGTGAGGCCGTCCCTCACGCCGCTGACGATCCTTACCTCGTCGGGCTCGCGGCGCTTGGTGGAGAGTGCGGCCGGCCCCTGGCGCCGTAGCATCTGGCGGCGCATAAATTGCTCGTCGATCGGGATCCCCGGTGCCATGCCGTCCAGCACCGCACCGATCGCCGCGCCGTGGCTCTCGCCGAACAGCGTGACGGTCACCGAACTGCCAAAGGTATTTTTCATCGTGTCATCTCCTTGCGCACCAGGGAGAAGAATTCCTCAAGCGTACAGCGGCGCTCCTCGAATTCTCCGATCCTCGGTACGTAAATATAGCGGATGCTGTTACCGCTGGCCTTTTTGTCGTGGGCGACGGGGGCCAGCACCTCGTCAACGGGGATATCGGCGCTTGTCGGGAGCCCCGCCTTCCGAAGAAGGGGAACGAGCCGCGCCCGCACCTCCTTTTCGCAAAGGGGCAGCATGCCGAGCGCCACGCACTCACCGTGAAGGAGCCCCGAGAGCGAGGCGGCGCTCTCATAGCCGTGCCCCAGCGTGTGGCCAAAGTTCAGAACGCGGCGCAGGCCTCCCTCACGCTCGTCCGCCTCCACCACGGCTCGCTTGATCTCAAGCGAGCCGACAATGATCTCGTCAAGGATCGCCTCAAGCGGCTCACGCTCCATGCGCTCAAAAAGCGCGGCGTCCGAGGTGGCGGCCATCTTGATGGCCTCGGCAAGCCCCGCCGAAAGCTGGCGGGCGGGCAGGGTGGCCAGCACCTCGGGATCGATCAGCACGGCCCGCGGCTGGTGAAAGGCCCCGACCGAGTTCTTGACACCGTCAAGGTTGACGGCCGTCTTCCCCCCGACCGAGGAGTCCACCTGCGAAAGGAGGGTTGTCGGAACGTTATAAAAATCAATGCCGCGCATATAGGTGGCGGCGGCAAACCCCGCAAGATCGCCGACCACCCCACCGCCGACCGCCACCACGGCGTCGGTACGGGTAAAGCCCGCGCGGAGCATGGTGGTGAGCAGCCGCTCCAGTGTGGCCAGGGATTTGCTCCCCTCGCCCGCGGGAACGCGCACAAGCGTCGGCCGTGCGGCCGCGCTTACCACCGCCTCGGCATAGGCGGCGGGCACGCCCTCGTCGGTCACCACCAGAACGCGGCGGTCAAGGGGGAAGATCTCTCCCACCGAGGAAAGCAGCCCGCGCTCCACGTGAATGTCGTAGGCGGTATCCCGAAGCTTAACGGTCAGTTTCATACAAAGCTCGCTTTCAAAGAGTGGCGGGATAGCGGAAGCTGCCAAGGACCTTGAGGCGGTCACAGCAGCGTGTCAGCTCACCGAGCATGCATTTGCCGTCGTCGGTGTAGAGGTCCCCCTCCAGCTCTACGTAGAAATAATACTGCCACAGCAGCTCCTTCATCGGGCGTGAGCGCAGGCAGCGCATGTTGTAGCCGTGTGCGCCGATGATGTTGATGGCCTCGGCCAGAGAGCCCGCCTCGTTGCGGACGGTGAACAGCAGGATCGAATGCTTGTCCTTGGCGGTATCGACCGCCGCCGCGCGTGAAAGCACGGCAAAGCGTGTGGTGTTGATCCCCGTCTCGTTGATGTGGCGCGCAAGGACCGAGAGCCCGTAAAGTGCGGCGGTCTCCTCGCTGGCAATGGCGGCCACGTGAATGTCGTTTTCCTCGGCCACGGTGCGCGCCGCCAGCGCGGTATTCTCGGCCTCGCGCGTTTTATAGCCGTTGCCGCGCAGGAAGGAGGCGCATTGCGCCAGGGCCTGCGGGTGGCTGACCACCTCACGGATATCGGCAAGCGTTGCCCCCCTGGGCGCCAGAAGGTGGTGGGTGATGCTGAAATCGTAAACGCCGTTTACGGCAAGCGTGCCCGAGAAAAGGCGGTCAATGACCTGTCCGACCTCACCCGCCGTGCTGTTCTCGATCGGAAGCACGGCCACGTCGCAGTCTCCCGAGAGGGCGGCATCGTAGGCGGCGTTGAAATCGGGGAACGGCACGCACTCGGCCTCGGGGAAGATCCTGTGCGCGGCAATGGAGGCAAACGCCCCCTCGATCCCCGCAAAGGCCACCCGCATACCAAAGAGACGGGAACGCTGATAGTGGCGGGAGGCCGCCATGGCGGACTGCAGGAATTCCACGTAGTAGGGGCGCATCGCCTCGTCCTCCACAAGGACGGAGTTTTTACGGATCACCGCTTCCTCCCGTACCGTATCAAGGATCGGAAGACCGTGCGACCTCTTGTAGTCGGCCACGTCCTCGACGGCCCGCATGCGGCGAACGAAAAGAGCCGCCATCTCGCGATCGACGGCATCGATCTCCTGCCTTGCTTTTTCCAGCTTGTCCTTCATTGCTTCTACCTCGCGCACGCGCTCACGCGTATTGTTTAAGAATTAAAAATTATTATACACCAAATGCTACGGTTTGTAAAGGGGGGAATTGTAAAAAATGAAAAATAGGGAGCCGTGGCGAAAGGCGCCTCGCATATCCTTAAAGGATCGCCGCTGGCCGATTGACGGATTTTGTCATAGAATGCCACGTCTCCGCCAAAAACACAGATAGGTGCAAAGTTTTCTTGTCGTATTTTCTTCTGTGCTTCTCTCAAAAGGGAAAATTGGCGAGAAAAATGGGCGCTATGGCCGATCCCTCTACGGTGGTGATCGACGGAGCGCATAAAATATTAATAGGTAGAATAATGGTGAAAATTTTCGCTTTCTGTTGACTTTCCTCCGTGCGTGTGCTACAATGATTGGCAGGTGCCGACCGTTCGGCATCAAAACAAAGTCATTTTGGAGGAAACATCTATGGAGTCCAAGCTTATCTACGGTGTGAAGGACAGACCCGGTCTTTGGAAGACCATCGTCTTTGCACTCCAGCAGGTCCTCGCAATCCTGGCGGCGACCATCGTCGTTCCCGTCATCATCAACGGCAATACGGCGCAGCTCGTTGCTGACGGCGCGCTTACCTTCCAGTCGCAGATGTCGCAGTCGGCGGCGCTCTTCGGTGCCGGCGTCGGTACGATCGTTTATCTTCTTTTCACCAAGTTCAAGAGCCCCGTCTTCCTTGGCAGCTCGTTTGCCTTCCTCGGCTCGATGACCGCCGCCTTTGCGGGTGCCGTCAGCGCCGCGGCGGGCTACCTCGGCCTGATCATCGGTGCGATCCTTGCGGGCCTTGTGTACGTGATCATCGCCATTGTTGTCAAGTATGCCGGTGTTAAATGGATCAATAAGATCATGCCTGCCGCCGTCATCGGGCCGACGGTTGCGGTCATCGGTCTTTCTCTTGCGGGGAACGCCGTGGGTGACCTCAGCAAGGGCGGTGTTGCCACCACCAACCCCTATATCGCTCTTGTCTGCGGCCTGGTCACGCTGGCCACCGTCATCTTCTGCTCGGTCTACGGTAAGAAGATGATGAAGATCATTCCCTTCATTATCGGCATCGGCGCCGGCTACGTGGTCGCGGCGATCTTCACCCTTATCGGTGAGCTTGCCGACGTTCCCGAGCTTCTCGTCATCAACTTCGGCCTTTTCAAGAACATGAGCTGGCTCCCCGAGTTTACCTTCGTTGAGGCCTTTGGCGGCTTCTCCGGCCTCACTCCCTCCTACTTTGTCACCGTCCTTGTGGCGTACGTTCCCGTTGCCTTCGTCGTTTTTGCCGAGCATCTGGCCGACCACAAGAACATCTCCTCCATCATCGGCACCGACCTCACCGAGGATCCCTGCCTGCACCGCACTCTGCTCGGTGACGGTGTCGGCTCGATGGCGGGTGCCTTCTTCGGCGGCTGCCCCAACACCACCTACGGTGAGAGCGTTGGCTGCGTGGCCATCACCCGCAACGCCTCGGTCGTCACCATCTTCACGGCGGCCATCATCTGCATCGTGTCGGCGTTCTTCGCCCCCTTCGTTACTCTGCTCGCCACCAGTCCCTCCTGCGTTATGGGCGGTGTCTGCTTCACGCTGTACGGCTTTATCGCCGTTTCGGGTCTGAAGATGATCCAGAAGGTCGATCTTAACAAGAACCACAACCTCTTTACCGTTTCCGTGATCCTGATCGCGGGTGTTGGCGGCATGGTCCTCAGCATCGGCAAGGTCACCGTCACCTCGGTTGCCTGTGCTCTGATCCTCGGTATCCTCGCCAACCTCCTCACCTCCAAAGCCGCCAAGGCCGATGAGGCTGCCACCAAGGACGCTCCTACGGAGGAGTGATATGAAAAATTATGACAACGTGGTCATCTTCGACCACCCCCTGATCCGTCATAAGATCGCCATTCTCCGTGACGAGAACACCAGCATGAAGGAATTCCGTGAGCTGGTGGAGGAGATCACCACGCTCATGACCTACGAGTGCCTGAAGGACGGTGTCCCCACCACCGAGCGCGAGGTCAAGACCCCTCTGGAGGTCTGCACCCAGCGCGTGGTCAAGGACAATGCGATCGTCATCGTGCCGATCCTGCGCGCCGGCCTCGGTATGGTCAACGGTATCCACGTCCTCTTCCCCTCGGCGCGTGTCGGTCACATCGGCATGTACCGCGATGAGGAGACCTTTGAGCCGCAGACCTACTATTGCAAGCTCCCCGACGGCATCGAGGACAAGCTGGTCCTTGTCGTCGATCCGATGCTTGCCACGGGCGGCAGCGCGTGTGACGCCATTCGCCTCTTGAAGGCGCGCGGCTGCAAGCACATCAAGTTCATGGCCATCATCGGTGCGCCCGTCGGCGTTTCCCGTGTGGCGGAGGAGCACCCCGACGTCAACATCTACGTGTCGACCCTCGACCGTGAGCTGAACGAGAAGGGCTACATTCTTCCCGGCCTTGGAGATGCCGGTGACCGTCTCTTCGGCACGAAGTAAGGCCGGTGATTTTCGGCATAACCGAAAGGGAGCAACTGCGGTTGCTCCCTTTCTCTTTCCGACCGCCACCGCTTGACGTACGCCCGGTACGCCGTCGGGCGGCGGTCGAAAATTTCTACTCGAAAATCCCTCGGCCTTGCCTTCGCTTGGCATAACCGAAAGGGAACAACTGCGGTTGCTCCCTTTCTCTTTTCGACCGCCACCGCTTGACGTACGCCCGGTACGCCGTCGGGCGGCGGTCAAAAATTTCTGCTCGAAAATCCCTCGGCCTTGCCTTCGCTTGGCATAACCGAAAAAGGAGCAATCGAAGTTGCTCCTTTTTTCTTTTTACTTTGTGCCGGGGCCGGCGGTGTCCGAGCCGTCGCCCACAAGGCCGAGGCGGCGTGCGGCGTCCTCACGCATCTTGTACTTGAGGACCTTGCCGGCCGCGTTCATCGGGAAGCTATCGACAAACTCGATATACTTTGGCACCTTATGACGCGCCATGCTGGCACGGATATAGGCCGACATCTCATCGACAGTCACGCTGCCGGGCTCCTTGAGAATGATGCACGCCATGATCTCCTCGCCGTACCTCTTGTCGGGCACGCCGATGACCTGGACGTCCTTGGTCATGGGGTGGGTGTAGATGAACTCCTCGATCTCCTTCGGGTAGATGTTCTCGCCTCCGCGGATGATCATATCCTTGAGGCGGCCCGTGATCCTGTAAGTCCCGTCCTCGTCGCGGCAGGCGAGGTCGCCCGAGTGGAGCCATCCCTCGGC
>JAFVYX010000219.1 GCA_017500625.1 Clostridia bacterium
CCCTGAACAACATTGTCAGTGGGCGCAATTCCACCACCACCGTTTCCACCGTCAAAAAGATCTGCGACGGACTGGAGATCACGGTTCTTGATTTCTTTACCTCTCCACTGTTTGAGAAGCTGGAGCAGGAGATCCGATGATCCCAACCACCGTTTCCGCAAGAAATCAAAAAGCAAGCCGTTTGGCTTGCTTTTTTGTTTTGGAAACCTTACTTGTCAATTGTTCCCGCGAAAGCGATGCTTTCGTCCGAATAGAAAACCAGGAGATCGGCGTTTGTGCCAATGCCGAAGCCGACGATCTTTTCTGCAAGGCCCGTACCGGTAAAGCTCCCCGCCGAACGAGTGCTACCGTCGGTGTAAGTGAAGATCAACTCATTCTCGACGATATCGGCGCGCAGGAGCTTGCCGACCGAGGGCTTCGGATTGGCGACGGTGATCGCACCAATGTTCAAGGCCAGCGGCGTCTCAAGGCGTTTGCCATTCGAAAAGGGGACGGAAATGGTGGTGTGGAAAAGGCCGACGGAATCGAGTGAGGCGTCCTTCAGGTACACGCCGGAAAAGGAGGCCGAGAAGGCGGCGTAGCTTTTCTTATACTTGCTGTCAAGCTCTTTGACGGTCTCGTAGATCTGATAGAGCGACCACGCCCTTGAAATATCGGTTCCGCCCGGCACCGGAATCCTTTCCAAGGTATCCTGATGGCTCCCCTGTGCGCCGCAGTCGCGGCAAACGCCATTCACATATGCGTGTGCAGATTTTTCGATATCGTTGTAGGTCTTTTCGCCACAGCCGACGCACAGCGATTCCATCAGCCCTGTCTCGGTGCAGGTAGGCGCCTTGGCAACACGGTACTGCCATTCGTGCTCGTGTGTGAGTTGAGAAACGAGCGTGCAGGAGGTCAACCCCCCAAAGACCAGTAAAAGGCCGAGAAAAAACGCAAGGAACTTGATTCTTTTCATAACGGTTCTCCTTTTTTGTTACCATTATAACCTGTTTTAGGTTAAATGTCAATACCCTGAAACAGATTAAATATAATTGTGGTAGTACCGATCGACAGGAGGGGGACTATGTATTCACGGCTACGGAGCTTACGGGAGGACCGAGATCTGAACCAGACACAGGTCGCCAAGCTGCTATCCATGTCACAAACCGGGTATTCTAAGTACGAGACGGGGGAAAACGATATTCCCACGGCGGTGCTCATTACCCTGGCGCGTTTTTACAATACGAGCATCGATTATCTTTTAGGGGAGACCGACGATCCCCACCGCTACAAATAAAAGCAAGCCGTTTGGCTTGCTTTTTGATGCGGTATCGGGTATAATAAAAGAAAAAACGAGGTGACGCGTATGTGCGTGATCGCAGGATATACGGGAAGCCGCCGAGCGGCGCCGATTCTCATTGAAATGCTGAAGCGGGTGGAATACTTTGACGGTGGCATGGCCACAGGCATTGCCACGATCCACGAGGGAAAGCTCTACACGGCCAAGCTCCTTGGGGACGTCGACACCCTGCTTGAGAAGACCGATGCCCTGAAGTTTCCCGGCACGACGGGCATCATTCATTCGCGCCCCTCGCGCAGCTATGCCCAGCACGCCCACCCCTTTACCGACGAGAGCGGTGAGTTTGCCTTCTGCGAGAACGGCACCTATCATCAGGCCATGGCCCCCGAATACCACGAGGTGGGCGAGGCGATCATGGCCGATCTCTTTGCGCGCGGTGTGACCTTCAAGAGTGCCTTTGGTGAGGCGGGAACGACCTACGGCCCCGCCCAGCTGGTGCTCCCCGATGGGCGGAGCATTCACAACGCCGAGATCTACACGCAGGCGATCGGCGCGGCGGTGCGCGGCGTGCCTGCCGAGGGGCTCGGCGATGCGATCGCCAAGGAAACGGCAGCGATGCTCTCGCGCCTGCCCGCCGAGCTTGTCACCCTCTCGGTCCACGCCCGTCTGCCCGACACCATTACGGTGGGGCGCATCACACGTCCGATGACCGTGGGCTTTGGGGAAGGAGAAACCTTTCTCTGCACGACGGCACTGGGCTTTCCTGCCGAGGTGCAGGCGCGGCCGCATATGCCGATCCCCCCGACCTCAATGGCGCGCATCACGCCGAGCGGCGTGCAGGTCTTGGGGCTTCCCCTTCCCGGGGTGCGTGTGGAGCAGGGCGATGCCCGTGTGCGAGCCACGCTCCGCGCGATCCTTGAGGAGCGCCTCACGGGGCGTGCCGATGCGCCACTGGCAATGGAGGAATTTGCCGACCGCGATTGGTTTCCGCTCCTCTGGCACGAGCCGCGCGTGGACTGTCACATTGCCGCTCCCGTAGGCACGATGAAGGAGACGGCCGCCATGGTCTACGAGGCGCTATGGAGCTTCTACCGCGAGGGCCGCCTGCGCTATACGCTCGGTCGGATCGAGGAAAAGAAAAAGGACATTATGAAGTTCTGGTTGGAATAACAAAAGAGCGGGGCGTTGCCCTGCTCTTTTGTTATAATCCCGCCCGTACCAGCTCCCTCCGGATATTCTCGGGGCGATGGGCGTCG
>JAFVYX010000220.1 GCA_017500625.1 Clostridia bacterium
GGGGTGTATACCGACAAAGGATTCATATCCACAATTTTTCCAAGCTACGAACAAAAGGGGGCGAAGAAATATGTCAAGCAAGAAAAATGATCCCATTATGGCTGAATATTTGAAGGAAGAAATCGGTAATTTGGTGGAGCAGGATACTAAGAGTCCGGGGGCATGGAATATTTTTATTCTGTCAACCGTGAAAAAATTGCAGTATGACTACGATGAGACAATGAAATATTTGTCTCAGATCACAAAGGCACAATTTGAATTTGTCTGCGAGGTGATCGACGAAGTGGTTTACCATTTTCAAAGGGAGGAAATGGTGGATTTGATAAAGGAGTTGTATCACAAGTTTTTTGGTGAGTCGACCGATACCGCTTTTTACCGTGATAACATTGAGGGATTGCGCAATTGCATAAAGACTGAATGATTTTAAATTGCAAGTTGCCCCTTTATACTATGGCCAAAAAAGCAACCCTTGCGGTTGCTTTTTTATTTTCGACTGCCTCCCTTGTCTTGACTTTGGAGCGGCGATGCACTATAATGACCTTAGGGGAGAGCCCCCTATCTTTTTTCCCCTTTTGCCCATAAGGAGCCATGATGAAAACCGAAAAAAATATCCTTGTTGCCTTTATTCTCAACCTTTCCTTTTCACTCTTTGAGCTGGTTGGCGGTATGCTTACGGGGAGCGTAGCGATCCTTTCCGATGCCGTCCACGATCTTGGCGATGCCGCAAGCATCGGAGTGTCCTACTTTTTGGAAAGGAAAAGCAAAAAGCGGCCCGATGCGGTCTACACCTATGGGTATGCACGCTATTCGGTCGTCGGGAGTCTCATTACCACGCTGATCCTGCTTTTCGGCTCGGCGGCGGTCATTTACAGCGCGCTCCTCCGCGTCTTTTCCCCCACAGAGATCCATTATGACGGTATGATCCTTTTCGCGGTCGTCGGCGTGGCTATCAATTTTGGGGCCGCGCTCCTGACACGCCGTGGGGATTCGCTCAACCAAAAAGCGGTCAACCTGCATATGCTGGAGGATACGCTCGGCTGGGCGGTGGTCCTTGTGGGCGCGGTTGTAATGCGCTTTACCGACCTTAAGCTGCTCGACCCCCTGATGTCGATCGCCGTTGCCCTCTTCATTCTTGTAAGCGCACTCAGAAACCTCAAGGAGGCCGTCGATCTCTTTCTGGAAAAGACGCCGCATGGCGTGGACGTTGCGGAGCTTTGTGAGCACGTTCTCCGTGTGGAGGGCGTTCTCGGTCTGCACCACGTTCACGTGTGGAGCATGGACGGGCTCTCCAATTACGCCACCATGCACGTGGTCGCCGAGGGCGACACCGCGGCCGTCAAGGCCCGTGTACGCCGTGAGCTTTGCGAGCACGGCATCGGTCACGTAACACTTGAGCTGGAGAGCGCGGGAGAGTGCTGCCCTGAGACCGAATGCCACCCCCACACCGCCCCCGCGGACGGGCACCATCACCACCACCATCACCACCATTAAACCGACAAGCAAGGAGAGGACGATGCCTTTTTTACCGATAACCCGTGAGGAAATGGAGTCGCGCGGCTGGTCGCACCCCGATTTTGTCCTTGTGACGGGAGATGCCTACGTTGACCACCCCTCGTTCGGTACGGCGATCATCTCGCGCGTGCTGGAGCGCGAGGGGGTTTCGGTCTGCATTCTTCCTCAACCGCAAAGCGATGCGGATTACCTTCGCTTTGGTGCGCCTCGCCTTGCCTTCCTTGTCAACGGCGGCAACATCGATTCTATGGTCGCCCACTACACGGCCGCAAAAAAACGCCGTAGCGACGATGCCTATACCCCCGGTGGCAAGGCGGGCGCCCGTCCCGACCGCGCCGTCACCGTCTATTGCCGCGCCATTCGCCGCCTCTTTGGTGACGTACCGATCGCGATCGGCGGTCTTGAGGCCTCGCTCCGCCGCTTTGCCCATTACGATTACTGGAGCGACAGCGTCCGCCCCTCGATCCTTCTCGAATCGGGCGCCGATCTTTTGATGTACGGCATGGGAGAGCGCCACGTGGTCGAGATCGCCCGCCGCCTGGCGGCAGGGGAGAGGATCTCGGCCCTCACCGATGTGCTTGGCACGGTGTACGCAACGCCCACCGCCACGCTCCCCGCTATTGACGGCGCCGTGGCCTGCCCCTCGGCCGAGGAGGTCTCCGCCCCCAC
>JAFVYX010000221.1 GCA_017500625.1 Clostridia bacterium
AGACCGCTTTACGATCTTGGCGCCTTTTTCGTGGGGATTCAGAAGATCGGCGGCAACGTCAATTCCTTCTTCTATCGGGTGGACGCCGACAAATGCACACTTTGCGGAAAATGCGTCCGTGAGTGTCCGCATGAGAACATCACGCTGAGGGACGGGCGCATCAAGTTCTCTCACCATTGCGATATGTGTATGCGCTGCTCCTTTTTTTGCCCAAGGGACGCCATTCACATCGGCTTTCTCGAGGGGTGGCGTGTGAACGGCGCCTACGATCTGGACGCGCTCTCAGCCATGGGGCCGCCGAGCGTGCCGTACATCACGGAAGGAAGCGAGGGCTTTTATCGGTGCTTTATCAAGCACTTTGCAAAGATCGACAGTCAATATGAAGAAATAGAAAAGGAAAAGGCGCATCGCTGAGGCGATGCGCCTTTTCCTTATGCGTTCCGGCGTACAAGGGTAGCCAAAATCCGAAGGCGAGGCGCACGGATTTTGAGGAGAAATTCGGGATCGCGACCCGAAGGCGTACAAGCGTACGTCGAGAGGGAGCGAGCCGGGATTTATGCAAAAATCCGAAGACCTCAGAGCTCGTTGCGGAGGAGATCCTCATAGCTCTCGCGGCGGACGATCAGGCGGTCACTCCCCTCCGAAAGAAGCACCATCGGAGGACGGGGAATGCGGTTGTAGTTGGAGGCCATGGAGTAATTGTAGGCGCCCGTGGTGAGGACGGCAACGAGGTCGCCGCGAACAAGGCGCGGCAGAACGACGCCCTCCTGAATGAGATCGCCGCTCTCACAGCAACGCCCCGCGATGCTGCAAACGAAATCGCGCACGTCGCTCATACGGTCGGCGGGAAGCACGGTGTAGGGCGACTCGTAGAGCGCGTAGCGGGGGTTATCGGGCATACCGCCGTCAACGGCGACGTAGTTCTTGAAGCCCGGGATCTCCTTGACACTACCGACCGTATAGACCGTCATACCCGCGTCGGCCACGATGCTGCGACCGGGCTCCATACGGATCGCGGGGAGGGGGAACGAGAGGTCACGGCAGGTCTTGGCCACGGCGTTGCCGATCTCGGCAATGCAGGCGGCGTAATCGACCGTGGGGTGAGTGGCAAGATAACGGACGCCGAGCCCTCCGCCGAGATTGATCTCGGTGGCGGTATAGCCGAGGGTATCGCGCATTTCGGCCGCAAACGCGAACATAATGCGGACGGCGTCGAGAAAGGGCGCGGTCTCAAAGATCTGGGAGCCGATGTGGCAATGGAAGCCGGAGAGTGCGACGTTCGGCAGGGTGAGGGCGGTACGGCAGAGGGCCTCGGCGGCACCGGTCTCAATGGCGGCGCCGAACTTGGAGTCGATGCTCCCCGTTGAGATCGCGCGGTGGGTGTGAGGGTCGATGCCCGGGGCGAGGCGGAGCAGGACGCGCTGGGTGATGCCACGCTCGGCCGCGAGGCGCGAGATGGCCTCCAGCTCCTCACGGGAGTCACAGACGAAGGTACCGACGCCCGCCTCCATCGCCATAGCGACGTCGGCATCGGTCTTGCAGTTGCCATGGAAATAGGCGCGCTCCATCGGAAAGCCCGCGCTTTTTGCGGTGTAGATCTCGCCCGCCGAGACGACGTCGATCCCCATGCCCTCCTCGCGCATAATGCGGTAGAGGTCGCGCACGCAGAGCGCCTTGCCCGCATACAGGGGGAGCGCCGAAGGGCCGAAGGCGGCCGCCATGGCGGTCTTGTAGGTGCGGCAACGCTCGCGGATCCTCCCCTCGTCAAGAAGATACAGGGGGGTGCCGTAGCGCGCGGCAAGCGTGGTAACGTCAACGCCGGCGAAACAAAGATGTGAGGTTTCGTTTACACTAATGTTGCTTGAAATCATAGACGTATCCTGTTTTTTCGGTTTTCAGAGGAGATCGCGGACGTTGTAGTGGCCCGCCTCCTTGCCGACAAGGTACTCGGCGGCGCGGAGGGCCCCCTCGGCAAAGAGGACACGACTGTGCGCCTCATGACCGAGGACAAGAGTCTCAGAGCCCGTGTTGATATGCACCTCGTGGCGGCCGACAACGTTGCCAAGACGGAGCGAATGGATCCCGATCTCGCCCGGCTTTCTCGGGGCGTGGCCACTGCGACCGACCAGAAGCTCGCCGTCCTCGCGCACCTCGCGGATCCCCTCGGCCAGCATCAGTGCCGTGCCCGAGGGCGCGTCCAGCTTTTTGTTGTGATGGACCTCGACGATCTCCACATCGGCCTCCGGGAAGATCGCGGCGGCCTGGCGGGCAAGAGAAACGAGCAGAGCGATGCCGATCGACATATTGCCCGAGAAGAAGACGGGCAGCGTCTTAGCGGCCGCGAGAATGGCGGCGCGCTCCTCCTCGGTCTGGCCCGTGGTGGCGATGACGAGGGGCAGCCGGCGCGCCTTGGCGAAATCAAGGATCTCGGCGGTGGCAGCGTGGTGAGAGAAATCGATCAGGACGTCGGCCTCCTCGGTGACGTCGCCCAGGGTGGTATAGGTGGGGACGCCCTCGATCGCCGTGCCGCTGATATCCACGGCGGCGGCAACGGTAAAGCGCCCCTCGGTAGCGGCGATGGCAGAGAGCAGTTCACGCCCCATACGCCCTGCGGCACCGGTAACGATCAGCTTCATAGGATCACCTCAGCCGATGAGCCCCTCGCGGCGCATCAGGGCATAGAGCGTCTCGCGGTGGGCGTCCTCAAGGGGCGTCAGGGGCAGGCGGAGGAATTCCTCGCAGAAGCCCATGGCGGCCATGGCGGCCTTGACGGGGATCGGGTTGCACTCCGAGAAGAGGGCGTTGACGAGGGGGAGGTAATGCGCCTGCTTCTTCATGCTGCCGGCCACGTCACCGTTGAAGAAATCGCGGCAGAGGGCCGAGGTCTCACCGGGAAGGAGATTCGAGAGCACCGAGATGACGCCGCGGCCACCGCAGGCGAGGATCGGCACGATCTGGTCATCGTTACCCGAGTAGAGGTCAAGCTTATCACCGACAAGGGACACGGTCTCAACGATCTTTGAGATGTTGCCGTTTGCCTCCTTGATCGCGGCGATGTTCGGGTGGTCGGCCAGGGCGGCGTAGGTGGTGGGCTCGATGTTGACGCCCGTACGCGAGGGGACGTTGTAGAGGATCATCGGAAGGTGGCAGGCATCGGCGATGGTCTCGTACATCTTAATAAGGCCCTTTTGGGTGGCCTTGTTGTAGTAAGGGGTAACGACGAGGTGGGCATCGGCGCCGACGGCCTCGGAGAATTTGGCGAGGTCTACGGCGTAGGCCGTATCGTTCGAGCCCGTGCCCGCGATAACGGGAACGCGGTGATTGACACGCTGGACGGCAAAGCGAATGGCCTCACGGTGCTCCTCGTCCGTGAGGGTGGAGGACTCACCCGTGGTGCCGCAGACGACGAGGGCGTCGATCCCTCCCTCGATCTGCCAATCGATGAGGCGCCCGAAGGCGGCGTAATCGATTCCCTCCTCGGTCAGGGGGGTGACGAGGGCGGTCGCGGCCCCCTCGAAGATCGTTTGCTTTTTCATTGGATTTCCCTTTCTTTATAGCACAGTTTTTATTAACAAAAAAATAAGCCAACCCTTGCGGATCGGCCACCGAGAGGCGCACAAAAGGGCACCCCGAAAGCAACGATAGCACTCCGCATACGCGACAGTAAACAGGATCTTATTCCCTTTACCAGAAAGACCTTTCGCCTCAGCCCTCTTCGGCGCAATCCCCTTTCCCGACACCTCCCTGCGAGGGAGACTCCTGCGGCGGTACTCTTGTCATGCGCGCCTCTATCAATTGCTTCTATTATACCCCTCGCTTCACGCTTTGTCAATAGGGGTCGACGCTTTTTTTAATATTATTTCGCATTCGCCCCACGCCCCTCTCTCTACATATTTTTTTCCTGCCGTGCATAGAATGGTAGCACGGAAAGGAGGTGCTCCTATGCCCTTTGAAAAAAGATTCACTCCCCCTGCGACGGGGCGAGGACTTCTGGCCACCTTAGCCACGGCGCTCCTTGTTGCCCTCTCGCTGACGCTCGGCGGCGTGGCCGTGCATACCGCTCCGACCGAGGAGGAGGAGCCGTCGCTCATCGAGGCCTTTCTGGAGAACGAGGCGGTCCTTGCCTTTCTCGCGCTTGATGAATAAGCTCCTCGCTCTTCTGCCCGCGCTGGCCTGGGGGCTCCCGCTCCTTTGGCTTTTGCCACCGACCGAGGTCATGATGCTCGCCTCCGCCGTGCTTTTGCACGAGGGCGGGCATCTTTTTGGCTTTTGCCTTCTTGGGGAGCCGATGCCGCAGCCGCTGGCGGTGCTGGCGGGGCTGACGTTGACGCCGCGCGTGCCGCTCTCCTATCGCCGTGAGCTCCTCATTGCGCTTTTGGGGCCGCTGGCCAATCTGGCCGTGGCGATCCCCTTGCTGACAGCGGGGGGCGCGACGTCCCCCACGGCGATGCTGGGCGCGGTGCATCTTTTTACAGCGCTATCGAATCTTTTGCCCCTACCGGGCACCGACGGCGACCGCGCCCTTTTCGATCTTCTCGCGCTTTCGCTCCCTCTCGGAGCCGCCGAGGGAGTGCGGCACGGAGTTCGCCTTTTTGCCTTTCTTTTCCTTTTGTTCCTTGGCCTCTGGCTCCTGCTTTCGCCCGGGGGTGGGGCGGCGATCCTTTTGCTTTCCATGCTGATCCTGCGGGCCATACCGCCGAGGGGCGCGGCGTAAGCGGAGAGCAGAAATGACTTCCAATTTATAGATATAGAAAACTTTTGCAACTTTTTTCGCAAAAATCATTGCTTTTTGTCGGTCTATTTGCTATAATTCAGTTTGATGTCCCCCTTGGGGAATTTTCGTTCACTTGAAAGGAGTACCCGACGGAAAAGAAATGAAAAAAATCATTGAGTTAAGAGGAATTACCAAGGAGTTCGACGGGGAGCGCGTGCTCAACTCGATCGACCTCTATATCAGGGACAATGAGTTTGTCACTCTGCTCGGTCCCTCGGGCTGTGGTAAGACCACGACCCTGCGTATCATTGGCGGGTTCGTCACCCCCGATGAAGGTGAGGTTTACTTTGACGGCGAGAGGATCAATGACATTCCTCCCTATAAGCGTCAGGTAAACACCGTATTCCAGAAATACGCCTTGTTCCCTCATCTTAATGTGTACGAGAATATCGCCTTCGCCCTGCGCCTTAAGAAGGTGCCCGAGGCAGAGATCTCCGAGCGTGTCAAGGAGATGCTTGACCTTGTGGCCCTGCGCGGCTTTGAAAAGCGGAACGTCACGCTCCTTTCGGGCGGACAGCAGCAGCGCGTGGCCATTGCCCGCGCCCTCATCAGCAAGCCCCGCGTGCTTCTTCTCGATGAGCCGCTCGGTGCGCTTGACCTGAAGCTCCGCAAGGATATGCAGAACGAGCTGAAGAAGATCCAGAAGCAGACGGGCATCGCCTTTATCTACGTCACCCACGACCAGGAGGAGGCGCTTTCGATGTCCGACACTGTGGTGGTCATGGCGGGCGGCGTCATTCAGCAGATCGGCACACCGACCGATATATACAACGAGCCGAAGAACGCCTTTGTGGCCGACTTTATTGGCGAGAGCAACATCATCGACGGTGTGATGCGCGAGGACCGCAAGGTCTTCTTTGCGGGTCACCTCTTTGATTGTGTTGACGGCGGCTTTGAGAAGAACGAGCCCGTGGACGTGGTCGTCCGTCCCGAGGACGTGGACGTGGTGCCGACCGAGCGCGGCATGCTCCGCGGCACGGTCTCCTCCGTGACCTTCAAGGGCGTGCATTACGAGATCATCGTCGATATCCACGGCTTCAAGTGGATGATCCAGTCCACCGATTTTGTCGACGTGGGCGCCGAAATCGGTCTTTACATTGAGCCCGACGCCATTCACATCATGAAAAAATCCGAGTTCTCCGGTATGTTCGGGGATTACAGCACGTTCAGCGACGAGATGGACGAGCTGTCAAACCCCGACACCGAGGAGGCATAAGGTGACACGGGCCCGCACCCTGCGGCGTTCGATCGCCGCCGCCCCACACCTTGTGTGGAGCGTGCTCTTTATCGTTGCCCCTCTCCTTTTTGTCTTCTATTACGCCTTCACCGACAAGGACGGCGCCTTTTCCTTCACAAACATCGCCGACCTCTTTACGGCCGACTACGTGACGATCTTTCTCCGCTCGCTTTCCTTTGCGGTGATCGCGACCTTTTTGTGCCTTCTCATCGGCTACCCCCTCGCGTGGTGCATCTCGCGCATGAAGAAGCACACGCAGGGCATTCTCATCATGCTGGTGATGCTCCCCCTGTGGATGAACCTTTTGATCCGCACCTACTGCTGGATGAACCTCCTTGAGACCAACGGCCTCATCAACACGCTCCTTGGCACCGAGTGGAAGCTGCTCGGCACGAGCGGCGCCGTGATCCTCGGTATGGTCTATAACTTTTTGCCCTACATGGTGCTTCCCATCTGCACGGTGATGCAGAAGCTCGACAACTCGCTCCTTGAGGCCGCGGCCGACCTTGGCTGCAACAGTCTTCTCTCGGTCATCAAGGTGGCGATGCCCCTCTCGCTCCCCGGTGTCATTTCGGGCGTGACGATGGTCTTTGTACCCTCGATCTCGACCTTCTACATCTCACAGAAGATGGGCGGCGGCAGCTTTGACCTTATCGGCGATACGATCGAGCGCCAGTTCATGGCCAACACCAACTACAACATGGGCGCCGCGCTTTCCTTGGTGCTGATGGTGCTGGTGCTTCTCTCCATGGCGGTCATGAACCGCTTTGGCGACGAGGAAGGAGGGATCGTGGTATGAGCCGTATCCTCTCTCGCGTGTACACGGGGCTCATTCTCCTGTTTCTCTACGCGCCCATTGCCATTATGGTGTTCTTTTCCTTCAACAAGGGCAAGAGTCTTTCGGTCTTTTCGGGCTTCTCGCTCGACTGGTACCGCGAGCTGTTTGGCCGCGCCGAGGTCATGGAGGCCCTGAAGAACACCCTGATCTTAGCCCTTCTCTCCTCGCTCATTGCCACCGTGATCGGTACGGCGGCGGCGGTCGGCATCTCCAAGATGAAGAACCGCTACCTGAAGACAGGCATGATGTCGGTCTCCAACATTCCGATGATGAACCCCGATATTGTGACGGGTATCTCGCTGGCCCTGCTTTTCACCTTTGTGATGGCGTTCCTCGGTCTTAAAAGCGTTTTCGGCTTCTGGACTGTGCTGATCGCGCACGTGACCTTCAACATTCCCTACGTCCTGCTTTCGGTCCTTCCGAAGATCCGCCAGATGGACAAGAGTCTCCCCGAGGCGGCGCTGGACCTTGGCTGCACGCCCCTGCAGTCCTTTTTCCGCGTGGAGCTGCCTGCCATTCTGCCCGGCATTCTTTCGGGCTTTATTATGGCGCTGACACTCTCGCTTGACGACTTTGTCATCAGCTACTTTAACGCCGAGGACTTCCAAACGCTCCCCATCGTCATCTACGGTATGACGAAGCGCACCGTGACTCCCGATATGTACGCCCTTTCGACGCTCATCTTCGGCTCGGTGCTCCTGCTCCTTGTCCTCTCGAACGTGCTGAGCGCCCGAAGCGAGAGCCGTCAGGCGGGGAAAAAGACCGCAAAGAAAGGAAGGGCCGTCCGATGAAGCACCGTCTCATAGCGCTCCTTCTTTTGACCGTTTTGGTGCTTCCTATGGCACTTACCCTTACCTCATGCGGTGAAAAGACAACGAAACTTTACATTTACAACTGGGGGGAATATATGCCTCTCGGTGCCGACGACTCGGAGAACGTGCTTGACCTTTTCGAGGCGTACTACGAGGAGACCTACGGCGAGAAGCTTGAGGTGGTGTACTCGATCTTTTCCTCGAACGAGGAGATGTACGCCAAGCTGAAGAACGGCTCCTCGAAGATCGACCTCATCATTCCCTCGGACTATATGGTGGAGCGCCTCATCACCGAGGACAAGCTTGCGCCCCTCGATTTTTCGAACATTCCGAATCTTGAGAACATCAACCCGAGCTTCCGCAAGATGAGCCCCGACACCCCGGGGCCCGACTACGATCCCGAGGGGCTCTATTCGGTTCCCTACACCTACGGGCTTGTGGGTCTCATCTACAACACCACGATGGTGGAGCCGGCCGACTTTGAGGGCGAAGTCTCCTGGCGGATCCTCTGGGACGAGGAATACAAGGGGGAGATCCTCACCTTCAACAACTCACGCGATGCCTTTGGTATTGCCCAGTACGTCCTCTCCTACGAAAAGGGAGCAACGTCGCAGACCGACAACTACATCAACACCACCGTCCCCTCGCGCTGGGACGAGGCGCTGGCGATGCTCCGCGAGCAGAAGCCCCTCGTTCAGGCCTACGTGATGGACGAGGTCTTTAACAAGATGGAAAGCGGCGCGGCGGCCATGGCCCCCTACTATGCGGGTGACTTCTACACCATGCAGGAGGAGAACGAGGATCTGGCCCTTGTGTATCCCAAGGAGGGCACGAACATCTTTGTCGATGCCTTCTGCATTCCGAAGGACACGCCCGACGAGCGCAAGCTGGCGGCCGAGAGATTCATCAACTTTGCGCTTTCCACCGAGATCACGGTGGGTGGCGAGGAGTACAACGTGGCCAAGGAGATCGCCGAGTACATCTGCTACGCGACGCCAAACGACGCCGTGGCGCTGGATCCCGAGTACGAGTACTTTGAGGATGAGAACCTGTACCCCGATCTCGAGGGCTATAATACCTACTACTTCCGCAATCTCCCGAGCGAGGCGCTGGAATACTCCAACTCTCTCTGGGAGGATCTGAAGATCGGCGGCGGCGGTGACCTTGGCATCTACGTTGGTGCGGGTGCCATTCTCCTTTCGATCGCGGGCGTTATGACCTTCCTTTACGTCCGCAAGAAAAAACGCGCCAAATACTACTGACAAATGACAAAGGGCCGCCACCCGGCGGCCTTTTGCTGACGGAGGAGATGCCATGAAAAAGCTGAGATGGGGCATTGTCGGCCCCGGGAGCATTGCCCACCGCTTTGCGCGGGATATCCGCCACGTTCCCGAGTGTGAGATCACGGCGGTGGCATCGCGCGACCGTGCGCGCGGTGCGGCCTTTGCCGAGGAATTCTCGATCCCCCACGTCTTTGAGTGCTACGAGGCGATGGCAGAGTCGCCCCTCATCGATGCGGCGTACATAGCAACGCCTCACCCCTTTCACAAGGGGGCGGCCGAGCTGTTTCTGCGCCGCGGAAAAGCCGTCCTTTGCGAAAAGCCGATGTGCGTGAACGCGCGCGAGGCCGAGGAGCTGATCGCCGTGGCACGGAAGCACGGGGTCTTTCTTATGGAGGCGATGTGGACGCGCTTTCTCCCTGCCGTGAACGGGGCGATCGAGGCGGCAAGATCGGGCGTTATCGGTACGGTGCGCGGCCTTTCGGCCGATTTCTGCTATTCCCTGCGCCCCGAGGACGAGCCGAAGATCTTTACCCCCACCATGGCGGGCGGCGGTCTTCTCGACGTGGGGGTGTACCCCCTTCACCTGGCGGCGATGCTCCTTGGCACCGAGCCAACGTCGGTCGATGCGCGCGCCACACTCCGCGAGGGAGTGGATATTCATACGGCCGTCACCCTTACCTATGGGGGCGGAGAGATTGCCACCATCACCTCGGGAACTATGGTAAAAAAGCCCGAGAACGCTTACATTTACGGTGAGGACGGCTACATCACCCTGCCGTGCTTTTATAGCGCCGGGGAATACACGATCACGCAAAAAAACGGAAACGAGGAGCGCGTTTTGCTCCCCTTTGACGGTGGCTTTTGCGGAGAGATCCGCGAGGTGGCGCGTTGCGTTTTTGAGGGAAGGACCGAAAGCGACCGCCACCCCCTCTCGACAACGCTTGCGGTGATACGCCAGATGGATCGCATTCGGGAAAGCGTTGGCGTTGTCTATCCCGCTGACAAAAAATAAGAAAAGCAACGGAAAAGTTTTGGAAAAGCCCTTGACAACGAACGCTTCCTATCGTATAATAGACAAGTATGAATACGCGAGGACAAGTCCGCGCTATATAACCAAGGTTATATAACACAAACCTGTACCAGAGAGAAGGAGGTGCCGCCATGAAGAGAACCTACCAGCCCAAGAAGAGACAGAGAAAAGTTGAGCACGGTTTCAGAAAGAGAATGGCAACCGCTAACGGCAGAAAAGTTCTGAAGAGAAGACGCGCAAAAGGCAGAGCTCAGCTTACCTATTGATCATTGTCGACAAAAACTCCGATAAGCCCTTGCCTTTATCGGAGTTTTTGTTTATCAAGGAGGGATTTTTTGAAATTCTCCGCGATCACCGAAAACCATTTGTATTCCAAAGCGTATTCAAAGGGTAAGCGCTACGTGACCGAGCGCCTTGCCGTCTATATCCTGCCCGATTATGCCGCGGCGCGTCTTGCCAAGGCGCACCCCGAGGGAAAGCGGGTCAACCGCATCGGGCTTACGGTCTCAAAAAAGCTTGGTGGCGCCGTCCAGCGCAATCGCACCAAGCGCATTTTACGTGAGGGCCTGCGCGCCGCTATGGCCGCGCACCCGATGAAAACGGGCTTTCTTATCGTGGTTGCGGCGCGCACTGCCGCCGTCACGTCCACCTCGCCCGTTCTGGCGCGCGATCTTACACGCGCCCTTCAAAAGCTGGGGCTGTACGAATGAAGCACGTTTGTATTTTTCTCGTACGCCTCTACCAAAGGATCATCTCCCCCATAAAACCGCCCTGCTGCAGGTTCACTCCGACCTGCTCTGCCTATGCGATCGAAGCATTTCAAAAACGTGGCTTTTTTGTAGGGCTCTTCCTCACGGTATGGCGCCTTTTGCGCTGCAATCCCTTTTGTCGGGCGGGCTACGATCCCGTCCCCCTGCGAGGAATCCGTCCCTTTAGCAGAACGATGGAGGACGATGAAAAAATTTCCGAAACGGAGGACTAACCATGGATTTTATTTATCAAGGACTTGGCTACGTCATACGCTTTTGCTATTACACGATCGGCTTTGAGAGCTATGCGCTCGCCCTTTTCTGGTTTGCGCTGATCGTAAAGCTTCTGCTTCTCCCCTTTGGCATCAAACAGCAGAAGAACCAGATCAAGATGGCAAAGCTCCGCCCGAAGATGTACGCGATCGAAAAGAAGTACGCGGGCCGTACCGACCAGGTCACGCTGCGTAAGAAGCAGCAGGAGATCATGGAGATGCAGCAGAAGGAGGGCTATTCTCCCTTTGCCGGCTGCCTCCCGATGCTGGTCCAGCTCCCCCTGATCCTCATTCTTTACCGCATCATTCAGCGCCCCCTCTCCTACATCTGCATGCTGGGTGAGGACGCCGTGAAGTCGCTCGGCGAGGCCGTAGGACTTACCGGCAAGGAGCAGGAGATCCAGATCCTCAGCAAGATCCTGCACGAGGGCGGCAGCTACCCCGAGCTTGAGGGCATCACCCTGCCGAACCTCAACCTTTTCGGCGTGATCGACCTCTCCTCGAAGCCCGAGTTCTGGACCTGGGCGCTCTTTATCCCCCTCTTCGTGTTCCTCTCGCAGTTCTTCACGATGAAGCTCTCGCGCTGGCTCAACCCCGCCATGGCGCAGGCACAGGGCGGACAGGACGCGCAGATGTCCCTAAAGATCATGGACTTTGCCATGCCCGCAATGACGCTCTTCTTCGCCTTCTCGCTCCCCACGGCGCTTGGTCTTTACTGGATCTATCAGTCGCTTCTCTCGATCGTCCAGATGCTCCTGCTTGCCAAGTTTATGCCCCTGCCCACCTTTACGGAGGAGGAGCTGAAGGCCGCCGAGCGTGAGCTGCGCGGCAAGAAGAAGCGCACGATCGGCACGGGGAATGCCGTGGCCGCGGAGGAGGACGGTGCCATCGAGGACCGCCCGCGCCCCCGCTCACTCCACTACCTCGACGAGGACGACGACGAGATCCCGGCTCCCGCACCGAAGAAGCCCACCCCCAAGAAGACCGCCTCCGCCAAGGGGATCGCAACGGCGCCCCTTAAGAAGGACAAGGACGACAACTCCGACAACTGAGAAAGAAGGAAGTCTTATGATAAAGGAAATTACCGCTACCGGCAAGGATTATGCCGTTGCCAAGGAAAACGCCATTGCCGCCCTCGGTGCTGCCGCGGACGACGACGTAAAATTTGAGATCATCGACCTCGGTACCAAGGGCATCTTCGGTATCGGGGCCCGCCCCGCCAAGGTCCGCGCCTACATCGAGCTGCCCGACGCCCCCGAGCGCCGCGGCCGCGGTGGTGAGGACAAGCGCCCCGAGGGGAAGCGTGAGGAGAGCCGTGACGGTGGCCGCCGCAACGGTCGCAATCGCCGCGGTCGCGGCGGCAACCGCCGCCCGAGCGACAACGCCGCCAGCCGCCGCGCCGAGATCGAGGAGGCCGTGCGCGATGCCAAGTCGAAGCCGACGGCCATGCGCAGTGTGGTCATTCCCGAGAGCGAGCTGACCTTTGAGAAGCTCACGGTGGCCGAGGGCGAGAACCGCACGCTCGACTTTATCCGCACGCTCCTTGCCAATATGGGGCTTACCGCCGAGGCCACTCTCTACTCCTCGAGCGACGGAATGCTCCGCATCTCGATCACGGGTGAGGACGCCTCCGCCCTTATCGGTCATCACGGCGATACGCTGGACGCTCTCCAGTATCTTGCCAACCTGGCGGGTGCACAGAAGAACGCCAGCGGCGAGAAGAACAAGCTCCGCGTGACCATCGACATCGAGGGCTACCGCGCAAAGCGCGAGGATACCCTGCGCGCCCTGGCCCGCCGCAAGGCCGCTCAGGCGCTGAAGAACCAGAAGAGCGTGATGCTCGAGCCGATGAGCGCCTACGAGCGCCGCATCATTCACTCCGAGATCCAGGGGATCGACGGGGTGTCCACCAACTCGATCGGTAGCGACTCCAATCGCAAGATCGTCATTTATCTCACCGACAAGAAGGAAGCCGCCAAGGCCGCCGAGGAGACCGAGGCCGAGGAGCTTGAGCTTGAGGTCGAGATCACCGAGGAGCCCGTCGCCGCCGACGCCGTGTCCGACGATGAATGAGCTTGTCTCCACGATAGCCGCTATTTCAACCCCGCCCGGTAAGGGCGGGGTTGCCCTTATTCGCGTATCGGGGCCCGAGGCCTTTGCCATCACGGCACGCGTGTTCCGTCCGCGCGGAGCGAGAGCGCCGTGGGAGAGGCCGCGATGCGCCGTGTACGGCGACTTCCTGGCCGACGGTGCCGTGATCGATGACGGGCTGGTGACGGCCTTCCCCGCTCCCGCCTCCTATACGGGCGAGGATACGGCGGAGCTTTGCTGTCACGGCGGTGTTCTCATCACGCGCACGCTTCTTGAGGCCCTCCTTGTGGCGGGCGCCGTGCCTGCCCCTGCGGGGGAATTCACCCGCCGCGCCTTCCTTTCGGGACGGTTGGGACTGACCGAGGCCGAGGCGATCGCCACGCTGCTTGACGCAAAGAGCGAGGCGCAGGTGCGCCTTTCCGCCGCGCGCGGTGTTCTGTCCGCGCACCTTGACGAATGCTACCGCGAGCTGCTCACGCTCCTTAGCTCGGCCGAGGCGGTCATCGACTTCCCCGAGGAGGATCTTTCTGAGCTTTCGGACGATGAGCTGTCGGCGCGCCTTGCGGCTCTTGCCGATAGAGTACGCGCTCTTACCGCCAGCTACCGCACGGGGCGCTCGGTGACCGAGGGAGTACGCACCGCGATCGTCGGGCGGCCGAACGTGGGAAAGAGCTCGCTCTACAATCTGCTTGTGGGCGAGGACGCGGCGATCGTCAGCGATACGCCCGGAACCACGCGAGACGTGCTTGAGCGCACCGTCCCTCTCGGGAACGTTCTTCTCTGCCTTTCCGATACCGCAGGACTCCGTCGATCCGAGGATCCCATTGAGATGCTGGGCGTTGACCGCGCCCGTCGCGCTCTCTCGGGGGCCGAGCTTGTGCTGGCGGTGTTCGACCGTTCGGAACCCCTCCGTGACGGCGACCGCGAGCTGATCGCTTCCCTGCCCGCAGGGGCTGTGACGGTGGCGATCCTCAATAAGTCCGACCTCCCCGAGCGGCTTGACCGCCGCGAGATCGAGGCGGCCTTTTCTCACGTCCTGGACCTTTCCACCAAGCGCGACACGACCGAGGCACTCTCCCGTCTTGTGGGCGAGCTGTTCACCGACGGGGCCCTCTCGATCGGGGAGGACGCGATCGTGTCCTCGGCGCGGCAATACGCCTCTCTCAAAAGAACGCACGAATGCCTTGTGGCGGCCGCGGCTGCTCTGGCGGCGGGAAGCCCCGCCGATATGTACCTTGCCGACCTTGAAGCGGCACTCTCGGCGCTCGGCGAGGTGGACGGGCGTACTGTGAACGAGGAGATCGTCCGCGAGATCTTCAGCCACTTTTGCGTAGGAAAATAAAACACGGAGGACGTGTCCTCCGTGCTATACTCTGCTTTTAGCGCTTCTTCATCTTGGGGATAAACACCAAGGCCAGCACCACAGCCGCCGCGGCGGCCAGCACCGCCAGAACGATCCCGAGGACGCTTGCGCCCTCATCGTCCGTCATATCCGCCCCCGTGGTCACGGGAGTGGTGGTTACGGGCGCTGAGGTGGTAGCGGGAGCGGGAGTGGTCGCGGGGCGCACCGTGGTGGTGGGCGTCATGCTCGTCATAAGACCGGTATCGGCACCGCTGGTGACAACACCGCTGCTATCGCCCACGTTGCCGCTATCCGCAGGAACAGCGGACGCCGCAAGGGCGGTGGCGGAGAGCAGAAGGCACACGGCAAGCAAAGCGATCAAAATGTGTTTTTTCATCGTATTCTTCCTCCGACAGCCAAAGCTGTGCCCTTAGTATGGACAGCACGAAGCATTTTTATCAAGGAGCCGCCTGACAGTATATGGAAAGCAAACGATTTTCAAAAAACGATGCGGGCTTTACCTGCGCGCATTGCGGCAGGAGCGTTATGCCCCTTGGCTATACCTCGCGCAATCATTGCCCCTTTTGCCTCTACTCGCTCCACGTGGACGTGATGCCCGGCGACCGTCAGAATCCTTGCGGTGCGCCGATGCGCCCCGTCTTTGCCGAGCCCGATGCGCGGCGCGGCTACATCATCACGCACGAATGTGAAAAATGCCACACGCGTGTCCGCAACCGCGCAACAAGAAGCCCCGGCGCAGAGCAGGAGGACGATCTTTCCCTGCTCATTGCACTGACCGCCGCCCGCGAATAAGCGACAAGAATAAACTCCCCCCGAAACACCGATACTATTCGGAAAAAGGGGGGAGTTTTTTATGTATGCCATTCTTTTCCGCACGCTCCTTTTGTATATTCTCATCACGGTGGTGATCCGCGCGATGGGCAAGCGGCAGGTGGGGGAGCTGGAGATGAGCGAGCTGGTGACGACGCTCCTCCTTTCCCAGATCGCCTCTCTGCCTATCGAGGACCCCGAGATCCCCCTGCCCTACGCGGTGC
>JAFVYX010000222.1 GCA_017500625.1 Clostridia bacterium
AGTATTCCTTCATCAGCGTGCCGTTCACGTTGACCTTTCCGCCGGGGGCCTCGTCAAAGCGGGCGAAGTAGCGGCCCAGCATCAGGAAATCGGCGCCCATGGCCAGGGCCAGCGTCATATGGTGATCGTGAACGATGCCACCGTCGGAGCAGACGGGAACGTAAATGCCGGTCTCCTTGAAATACTCGTCACGGGCGCGGCAAACGTCAATGAGCGCGGTGGCCTGTCCGCGGCCGATGCCCTTGGTCTCACGGGTAATGCAGATCGAGCCGCCGCCGATACCGACTTTAATGAAATCGGCACCGCAATCGGCAAGATAGCGGAAGCCCTCGGCGTCCACCACGTTGCCGGCGCCGACCTTCACGCGGTCACCGTAGTTCTTACGGATCCAGTCGATCGTCAGCTTCTGCCACTCGGAGAAGCCCTCGGAGGAGTCGATGCAGAGGACGTCGCACCCCGCCTCGATCAGCGCAGGAACGCGCTCGGCGTAGTCACGGGTGTTGATGCCGGCACCGACAATGTAACGCTTGTCCTTGTCAAGAGACTCAAGGGGATTCTGCTTGTGGGTATCGTAATCCTTGCGAAAAACAAAATATACCAGCTCGTCACGCTCATTGACGATGGGGAGCGAGTTGAGCTTGTGATCCCAGATAATGTCGTTGGCTTCCTTCAGCGTCGTTCCCTCGGGAGCCGTGATGAGCTTCTCGCGGGGGGTCATAAAGGTATGAATGGGAGTTTCGGGGGCCATGCGGCTAACACGGTAGTCGCGGCCGGTGACAATGCCCATAAGACGCCCCTCGGGGGTGCCGTCCGAGGTGATCGCCACCGTGGAGTGACCGTTCAGCGCCTTAAGCGCCAGCACGTCCGCCAGCGTCTGATCGGGGCGGAGATTGGAATCGCTACGGACAAAGCCCGCCTTGTACGCCTTCACACGGGCCACCATAGCGGCCTCGTCCTCGATCGTCTGCGAGCCGTAAATAAACGCCACGCCGCCCTCACGCGCCAGCGCGATCGCCAGCTGATCGCCGGAAACCGACTGCATGATGGAGGAGACCATGGGAATGTTCAGCGAGATCTCGGGCTCCTCGCCGCGGCGATAGCGGACGAGGGGAGTACGCAGACTGACGTTTTGGGGAATGCACTCACTCGACGAATATCCGGGGATCAGGAGATACTCGTTAAAGGTGCGGGACGGTTCTTCATAAAAGATCGCCATAGGAAACTCCTTACAGTTATTTTTATTATTATGAGTATAACATAAAGGCGAGAAAATTGCAAGCGGTTTTGCGCTTTTTTCTCGCCTTTTTGATGTTTTTCGGATTTTTAAAGGACGGCCTTCAAAAATTGCTGAGTTCTCGGGTTTTGGGGGTTATCGAACAGCTCCGCAGGCGTTCCCTGCTCGGCGATGATGCCGTCCGCCATAAAGAGAACGCGGTCGGCAACCTCGCGGGCAAAGCCCATCTCGTGAGTGACGATCACCATCGTCATGCCCTCCTCGGCCAGCTGACGGATCAGGTCAAGCACCTCGCCGACCATCTCGGGGTCGAGGGCGCTCGTCGGCTCGTCAAACAGCATCACCTTCGGGTTCATGGCCAGCGCTCGCACGATCGCAATACGCTGCTTTTGCCCACCCGAAAGCGTGGAGGGGTAAACGTTGGCCTTTTCCTCAAGCCCGATGCGGCGGATAAGGGCATAGGCCTTTTCCTCGGCCGCCTTCTTGATCTCGTCCTTGGTGGTCGTGATCGGCAGAAGCTCGGTCTTTTCCTTGTGGAAGAGGTTTCTTATCTTGATGCCAAGGTTTTTGAGCTTCACGCGGCGCAGATTGCGCAGACCCACGTACACGGGGGCCAGCGTGATGTTCTGAAGTACGGTCTTGTTGTTAAAAAGGTTGAACTGCTGAAACACCATGCCGATCTTCTCGCGGTGGGTATTGATGTTCACACGCACGTCGGCAATGTCGACACCGTCAAAGATAATGGCGCCCGAGGTGGGGTCCTCCATGCAGTTAAGGCAACGCAGGAAGGTGGATTTTCCGCTTCCCGAGGGGCCGATGATCGCCACCTTTTCGCCGTTGTGAATGACCTCGTCGATATGATCAAGGACGAGGAGAGAGCCGTAGGATTTTGTGAGGCCCACGGTCTCGATCAATACGTTACTTGCGTCTTTCACTTTTTCCAAGCTTCCTTTCCATGATCTTAACGCCCCAAGCGATAATGGCAACGATCACAATGTAAAGGATCGCCATGACGAGGTAGGGGATCATATATTCGTAGGAGTTCGCGCCTTGATACTGGAACGAGTTGGTGATGTCGATCGCACCAACGTAGCCGACGACGGCGGTTTCCTTGACAAGAGCAATGAATTCATTGCCGAGGGTGGGAAGAATGTTCTTTACGGCCTGCGGCACGACCACCTTGAGCATCGAGACCGAGTAGGGCATGCCCACCGCACGTGCGGCCTCCAGCTGCCCGGGATCGACCGATTGGATACCGCTTCGCATGATCTCCGAGATGTAAGCACCCGAGTTCAGGCCGAAAATGGTCACACACGCCGCCACAGGAGAGATCTTGAGACTCAGCAGGGGGAAGAGAATGAAGTAACCGACAAGCAGCTGCACAACGATCGGCGTGCCGCGGAAGAAGGCCACGTAGATGCTGGCGGTGTTCTGGGCGTAGCGCGTCAGCTTTTTCGTCGGAGGAATGACCTTGATGACGGCAATGAGCGTACCGATCACCGTACCGATGAGCAGACCGAGAACGGCAATGATGCCGGTGTTCTTCATACCGAGCAAGAGACGCTTGTAGCCGTTATTGACAATGAAGTAGTTATAGAAGATGCTGATCTTCTTGTCAAAATGGAATTTTGCGTAAATGACAAAGCGTAGAGCGGCGAGAAGAACGGCGACAAACGAGATCACCAGAACGTCCACCCAATGCTTCTTCCAGAAGGACTGTTTGTTGTTCATAAGCTTTCCTTAATCACGATGTAGTGGGGGAAGAACGCAAAAGTGGGGAGATCGCTCTCCCCATTTCTGCAGTTTAGTTGGCGGCGTTGATCTTCTCAACAATGGCCTTGGCAGGACCCTCGTCAATAACAACGTACTTGGCGGTGCCGTTCAGAATGTTCTGCGTGGCCAGCGAGCCGTTGGCAAGAGGCGTGGTGGTGAAGGCAAAGCCGTCAAAGCCCCAATCCGCATCGCCCTCGCAGAAGAACTGACCGGTGGTGCCGCTCTGAACGCAAACGTTAACGCTGCTGTCAAAGCTGTTGAGGATCGCCAGAACGTCGTCGGCGGTCTCGCAGGCATCAAAGGTGGTGTCGTCGGCCGCGGCGATCAGCATCTGGGAAGCGTTGTAGTAGGAGTCCGAGAAGTCGAGGATCTGCTGACGGGTGGCGTTAATGGTAAGGCCGGCAGCGGCGATGTCGGCAATGCCACCGGAAACGGTAACCGTGATCTCGTTACCGTTCTCGTCCTCGGTCACGTAGGAGCCGCCGGCAGAGGAAACGGCAAGGCAAACGGCATCGAAGTCCATGTTGTAGATGTAAAGCTCCTTGCCAAGGCTCTCGGCGAAGAGCGCCATGATCTCAAGGTCAACACCGTAGTAGTTCTCGCCCTCCATGTACTCAAAGGGAGCAAAGGCGGCGTTGGTGGCGACGATGAGCTGCGAGCCGTCGTTCTTCATCTCGGTAGCGGAGGTAACGGGGGTGGGGGTACCGTCACCGAAGTATTTGTTGAGAATGGCATCAAAGGTGCCGTCGGCCTCAATGTCGGCCATGAAGTCGTTGATAGCGGCCAGCATCGTGGCGTCGCCCTTCGGAACGGCGAAGGCGTACTGCTCCTCGGTAAGAGCGATGTCGATGACCTTGACGACGGGCTCGGAATCACCGAAGAGGCCGCACGAGCCAAGAGCGAAGACCGAGCTGCAAAGCATTACGGCCACCAGAATGAGCGAAAGAATCTTTTTTATGATAATTCTCCTTAAAATTATATGGGCATTGCCCTTAGTGATGCTCTCATTATAGCACACTTTTTTGGTTTGTCAATAGGTTTTTGCAAAAATATTCTGAAAATTAGAATTTTTTTGCAACGCCTTGCGGTCGGCGGCGAGCAAGGCGGAGAGCGGAATGAATAAAACCGTAGCCGCTATTATAATAAAATAATGAATCGCGCGCATGCTTGCGCGTGAATGACTCTTCGCTTTCCATCTTTCGTTGAATAAAAATTCAACAAAAGGGAAAATATTATCGCTTTTGGCAAAGACAAAGAGGGGCGCCCGACGTCGGACGCCCCTCTTTAGAATATGGTAGGATCAGTTCGTGTAGTTGTCAAAGTAGACCTGGATCCAGACAATAGGCGTGCCCTTGTCACCGCTGCCCGAGGTCAGGTCGCACAGCGAGCCGATGAGGTCGGTCAGGCGGCGGGGCGTCGTGCCCTGGGAGACCATCTGGCCCACCAGGTCGCCGTCCTTCTTGCGGATATACTCGGAAATGGCGTCCTTCAGCTCCTTGCCCGAAAGGTGGGCAAAGTTGTTGTCGGCCAGGTACTTCAGCTTGACCTCGTTCGGCTGTCCGACAAGGCCCTCGGTGTAGAAGGGGGCCACGACCGGATCGGCCAGCTCCCAGATCTTACCCACGGGATCCTTGAAGGCGCCGTCACCGTATACCATGACCTCGATGCGCTTGCCGGTCTTTTCAAAAAGCTCGGCAGCGATGCGATCGACGGTCTCCTGCGCGTTGCGCGGGAAGAGCTTTATGGTGTCCTCGGTGGCCTTGTTGCTGCCCAGCAGTCCGTAATCTCCGTTGAAGCCGCTGCCATTGACGCTCTCGTTCAGGATATCGTCAAGACCAAGCACGACCTCGGCCCCGGCGGCGGCCAGAAGACGCTTGGAGCGGGCACGGCTGTGAATGTCACAGGTCAGAACGCTCCTCGTGTAGGGAAGGATCGCACGGCAGTCGTTCGCGAGAATGATCTCGGCTTCACACCCTTCGTTCTCAATGACCTCACGGTAGTAGGCCACGTAGTCAACGCCCGTGAAGGTGTGCTTCTTGTAGCCGAACAGCTCACGGTAACGCGCCTCGGTCAGAACGTCCGAGTAGGGGTTGATGCCCGCTTCGTCCAGGTCGTCGAGCGAGATGAGGTGGTTACCGACCTCGTCCGAGGGATAGGAGAGCATCAAAGTGATCTTCTTTGCACCGCGGGCAATGCCCTTAAGGCAGATCGAAAAGCGGTTGCGGCTGAGGATCGGGAAAATAACGCCAACGTGCCCCGAGGGGAACTTGGCGGCGATATCGGCCGCGATCTGATCGACCGTCGCGTAGTTGCCCTGAGCACGGGCTACGATCGCCTCGGTCATCGCAATGACGTCGCGGTCGCGGAATTCAATGTTTTCACTTTTGGCGGCGGCGATCACGCTCTCCACCACAATGGCGGTAATGTCATCGCCGTTGCGGATAATGGGGGCGCGTACCCCGCGGGAAACGGTACCGATCAAGCGTTCCATAGCTTCCTCACAGACGGAAAGTTTTAGATGAGCACGGCAACCGTCACTCGCCGTACCGCATATATTATATACCATTGTTTTCAATAAGTAAAGTACTATTTTTTTATACTTTCCATAATTTTTTCTTATAAAAAAGGGCGGAGATCGAGTAAGGATTCCTGCCATGCGCTGCAAAACCGCCTCTCCACTTTTCCGTTCTGCTTTTTTAGAGACCTTTTGTGCAAAGTGACGAAAGTCGGGATTTTTTGAGTTATCCACAGCTTGGCGGTGGAAAACTCAGAGAAATTGTGGATAACTCGGAGGGGACGCAGGAAAAAGAGGGGGCTTTTCGCGATGCAAAGATAAAGTTACTCACAGTTTCCACAGTTTTGCCTGTGGATAACTCGGCATTCTTAAAAATCAAAATTCTGCATTTTGCCGACTTGACAAAGGAAAACAGGAAAAAAGGACGCTAAAAACAGCCGTTTTTACTTAAAAATCGAGGTTTTTCTTAAAAAACGCCACGAAATTTTGGAGTTTTGGATCCCGACGCCAAAAAGCGCCCTGATTCGCCATAAATTTGGCCTGCGTGTTTTTCACTTCTTGTGATGACCGCACAAAAAAAGGCACCCCCTGCGCCGCAGCCGGCTCGGGGGTGCCATAAAGGAAGGAGAAGAAAGGTTATCGTTACAAAAGGAAAATGTGAAGATTACCTTACATTATTCCTCGTCTATCGTCATCTGGGCACCGCCGACACCGCCAAAGCGGATCCC
>JAFVYX010000223.1 GCA_017500625.1 Clostridia bacterium
GGCAAGACGCTCTACTGCCACGCGGGCTTCCTGGAGGGCCACGGCTTTGACGAGGCGGGCGAGGGGGGCGTTGTCCGCATTGACGTCCGTGAGGACGGCACTCTTGAGACGCGCTTTGTTCCTCTGTACCGCCACCGCTATGAGACCGTCACGCTGGACGTGACGGGCGCTGCGGATATGAGCGAGGTGCTGTCGATCCTCCGTCCTGTGGTCGAGGAGCGCGGCTTTGGCGAGGAGACCTCTCTGCGCGTGATCCTCGAGGGGCGCCTTGAGCCGACCGTAATGCTCTCGCCCTCGCCCGAGGAGGCGCTCAGCTTTTCGCTCTATTCGCTCGACTTTATCGACCGCACGCGGCCGACGCTCAACGCCGAATATCTCGAACGCGATATGACGGTGCGCGGTGAGCTGTACCGCACGCTCCTGCCGCGCATCAACTCCCAGAACCTTGAGGAGAGCGTTGCCGTCTCGCAGGCCTTCCGTGCCGGCCTTGCGGCACTGGAATCGCGCGACATTACCGGCATTTGACGGACGGAGCGCCGTCTCCTTGCCGAATAGGGGCCGCCCCTTTGGGGCGGCTCTTTTCCTTTCGACGCAAAATCTGACACGAAAATTCTCTTTTGCCCTTGTTTTTTTCTCCTACTTCTGCTATACTTGTCTTTGTTATGATACTTACATTCCCGTGCGGCGCGCGCGGTGAGAGAAACGAGGTGTGCCATGAACAAGATCGGCTTCGACAACGATCTCTATCTCAAAACGCAATCCGAGAGCATTCGCCAACGGATCGAGCAATTCGGAGGGAAGCTCTATCTCGAATTCGGCGGTAAGCTCTTTGACGACTACCACGCCTCACGCGTGCTGCCCGGCTTTAAGCCCGACAGCAAGCTGCAGATGCTCCTTCAGCTCAAGAAGGAGGCCGAGATCGTGATCGTCATCAACAGTGCCGACATCGAGAAGAACAAGATGCGCGGCGACCTGGGCATCACCTACGATCTGGACGTTTTGCGCCTTATCGACCTCTTCCGCGGTGTGGGGCTCTACGTTGGCAGCGTGGTCCTGACGCGCTATGCGGGGCAGGCGTCCGCCGTGGCCTTTGAGAAGAAGCTCGAGGGGCTTGGTCTGCGCGTCTACCGCCACTACCCGATCGAGGGCTATCCCTCGAACGTGGAGAAGATCGTGAGCGAGGACGGCCTTGGCAAGAACGATTACATTGAGACCGAGCGGCGCCTTGTGGTGGTGACCGCCCCCGGCCCCGGCAGCGGTAAGATGGCCGTTTGCCTCTCCCAGCTCTATCACGAGAACAAGCGCGGCATCAAGTCGGGCTATGCTAAGTTTGAGACCTTCCCGATCTGGAATCTGCCGATCCGCCACGCCGTCAACGTGGCGTACGAGGCCGCCACCGCCGACCTCAACGACGTCAATATGATCGACCCCTTCCACCTCGAGGCCTACGGCACGACCACCGTCAACTACAACCGCGACGTCGAGATCTTCCCCGTCCTGCAAGCGACCTTCCATAAGATCTACGGCGCCTCGCCCTACAAATCCCCGACCGACATGGGAGTGAACATGGCGGGCAACTGCATCGTGGACGATGAGGTCGTCACGGCGGCGGCACGCCAAGAGATCATTCGCCGCTATTACACGGCGCTCTGCGGTCAGCGCGAGGGCACGGTGGAGGATTCCACCGTCCTGAAGCTCGAGCTTCTGATGAATCACGCGGGCATCACGGTCAGCGAGCGTCCCGTGATCGCCGCGGCTCTGGAGCGTGCCGAGGAGACGGGCGCCCCCGCGGCGGCCATGGAGCTGCCCGACGGACGCATCATCACGGGCAAGACCTCGCCCCTGCTCGGCGCCTCGGCGGCGCTGCTTCTGAACGCCCTGAAGGCGCTTGGGCGCATTGGTGACAAGACCCTCCTGATCCCGCCCGAGATCATTGAGCCCTTGCAGGATCTGAAGGTCAACCACCTCGGCAACCACAACCCCCGCCTGCATACCGACGAGGTCCTTGTGGCGCTCTCGATCTGCGCTTTCTCCTCCCCAACGGCCGAGCGCGCGATGCGCCAGCTGTCCAAGCTCCGCGGCTGTGAGCTTCACTCCTCGGTGATGCTGGCACAGATTGACAACAAAACGTTACATAAGCTCGGTTTGAACGTGACCTGTGAGCCGCGTTACCAGACCAAAAAGCTGTTTCACCCGAAATAAGGAGAGAAGAAATGATCCGACACGTTGTGATGTTCAAGTTCCTTCCCGAAGCGGACGGAAGGACCAAGACCGAGAACGTGGCCATGACGGCGGAGCGCCTGCGCGCCCTGCCCGCCACCATTCCCGAGATCCTGCACTCCGAGGTGCATATCGGAGCGCCCGAGGCGGCCGACACCAACTGCGACCTTCTGCTCATCTCGGACTTCGAGAGCTTTGAGACGCTCGCCTCCTATCTCTGTCACCCCGATCACAAGGCGATCGGCGCGTTTATGCGCCCCCTGCGTGAGAGCCGTGCCGCGGTGGATTTTACCCTGTAATCCACCGACCCCTCGTATTGGAGGTACCTCTATGCCTGCAAAAAATTCCGTGATCCGCCTTCGGATCACCGACATCAACAATCTCGGCTTCGGCGTTGGGCGCGATGAGCACGGCAAGGTCGTTTTCGTCAAGGACACCGCCGACGGCGATCTTTGTGAGGTTAAGATCATCAAATCGGCGCACGACTATTCGGTCGGGCGCCTTTTGGCACTTCTTGAGCCGTCGCCCTACCGCGCGGCGCCGCACTGCGAGGCGCGCGGCTGTGGCGGCTGTGCCTACGGCGCTGTGACCTATGAGCACGAGCTGGAGCTGAAGCGCCGCACCGTTGTGACCGAATTCAAAAAGGCGGGCGTCTCGGTGACGGTCGGTGAGGTGCGCCCCTCGCCGCGCCGCCTCGGCTACCGCAACAAGGCCCAATACCCCGTAGCCCGCGGAGCGGACGGTACCCCCGTCATCGGCTTCTATGCGCCGAAGTCCCACCGCGTCGTGGAGGCGGCGCATTGCCCGCTGGCCCCCGCCCTCTTTGGTGAGATCGTGGAGGCGGTACGCGCGCACGCCGTACGGGCGGGCGTTGTGCCCTACTGTGAGGAGGACGGCACGGGGCTTTTGCGCCACGTGTATCTCCGCGCCGCCGATGCCTGCCGCGAGGTTCTGCTCACGCTGGTCGTGACGCTTGGCGAGTATCCCGATGCCGAGGGGCTGTGCCGCACGCTCACCGAGCGCTTCCCGATGCTGGTGGGTATTCTTCTGAACGTGAACGATCAGCCGACCAACGTCATTCTCGGCAAGCGCTACGTCACCCTCTCGGGCCGCGATTTTCTCCGCGACACGCTGGCGGGCGTACCGCTGGAGCTTTCGCCCGCGGCCTTTTATCAGGTCAACCGCGATGCCGCCGAAAACCTTTACCGCCACGCCGCGCTCCTTGCCGACCTCAAGGGTAACGAGGTGCTTCTCGACCTCTACTGCGGGGCGGGGAGCATCGGGCTTTCCATGGCGGACAGGGTCTCCCGCCTTTTTGGCATTGAGATCGTGCCCGAGGCGGTGGAATGTGCGCGCCGCAACGCCGCGGCGGCAGGCGTTACCAACGCCGTGTTTGCCGTGGGCGATGCCGCCTCAACGGCCGAGATCCTGAGGAGTCACGGGGTCTCCCACCCCGACGTGATCGTGCTGGACCCGCCGCGCGCGGGAGCCGACACGCGCCTCCTTGACACCATTGATGCCCTCGCGCCCTCTCGCCTTGTCTACATCTCCTGCAATCCCGCCACCCTCGCGCGTGACGTGGCTTACCTCAAAAAGCGCGGCTTTGTCCCGGGCGAGGTCACCCCGTTTGACTTATTCCCGAGGACAGGACACGTTGAGTCGGTCGTTTGTCTGCAAAGGCAGACAAACTAAAGCGATATAAATCCCATATGGGATTTGCGATATTTGCCTTATGGCAAGCGATATGCCTCGGCGCGAAGCGACCGCATCACCACACATATCGGAGTACATAACCTATGAAAAGATCCATCGTTCTTATCGTTCTTGCGGGGCTCCTTTGGGGCACCTCGGGCGTGTTTGCCCACTTCCTTTATCCTTGCGGCTTTGCGCCGCTTGAGCTTGTGGGGTGCCGAGCCCTCGTCTCCTTTCTCGGTATGGCGGGGTTTGCGCTCTGCCGCAATCGCGCCCTCTTTCGCGTTCGCCTGCGCGAGCTGCCGCTTTTGCTCCTTGTGGGGCTGGGCATCTTTGCCACGGCCAGTCTGTATTACACCGCCATGGCCATGACCTCGGTCTCCACGGCGGTCATGCTGATGTACACCGCCCCCGTTTACGTGCTGTTCCTTTCGGTGCTGTTCCTCGGCGAACGCCTCTCGCGGCTCAAGCTCTTTTCGGTCGCGCTGATGCTGCTGGGCTGCTGCTTTGTTTCGGGCATCATCGGTGACCTCCGCTTTGACCTCTTCGGCCTTTTGGCGGGGGCGGCTTCGGGCGTTACGTACGCGCTTTACAACATCTTCGTGAAGATCTCGGTGCGTCACAAGAACGATCCCGTCTCGGTCTCGATGTACGCCTTCTTAGCGATGACGCTGGCCGCCCTGCCCTTCATCGATTTCCGCGCCTTTGGGGCGCACGTGGCCGCCGCCCCCGCGAGGACGGTGCCGCTCCTTATCGGCATCGGCATTTTTACCTGCGTGCTTCCCTACCTCCTTTACACGCTGGCGATGCGTGAGCTTTCGGCGGGTACGGCCACGGCGCTGGGAATCGTGGAGCCGATGTCGGCCTCGGTGTACAGCTTTGCGTTCCTTGGGGAGAGCTTGGATCTTCTGGCCGTCCTCGGGATCGTGCTTGTGCTTCTTTCGGTCTATCTGCTCAGCCGCGCCGAGGAAGGCGAGAATACCAAAGAAAAAACGGAGGAAAACGCAGCATGAAGCATACCGTCGTTGACGTAGAATCCTGGGAAAGGCGCGACCTCTTCCGCCTTTACACGACAAAGCTCAAGATCGTGATGAATGCGACCGTCAAGCTGGACGTGACGCCCCTCGTGCGCTTCAGGAAAAAGCACGGCCTGCGCTTTTATCCCCTTATGATGTGGGTGGTCGGTAAGCTGATGAACGCGCACGACGAGTTCAAGTACCACCTCACCGAGGAGGGAGAGCTCTGGCGCTGGGACAGCGTGTCCCCGTCCTACACCGACTTCCACAAGGACACAGGGCGCTTTGTCAAGTTTGCCACCGAGTATTCGACCGACCTTTGGGAGTTTCACGAGCGGTGCGTGCGCGATATGGAGGCGCACCGCGAGGAATCGGGCTTTCTTCCCGGGATCCCGAACGTATTTGACGTCTCCTGCCTGCCCTGGATCACCTACGACGAGCTGTCGCTCACCGTGGACGAGGGGCGCAGTACCCTCTATCCCGTGGTGCTTTGGGGCAAATACGAGCGGCATCTGTTCCGCACCCGTATGCCCGTCACCCTGAAGATCAACCACGCCGTGTGCGACGGCTACCATCTCTCGCGCTTTTTCCTTGAGCTGCAGAGAGAGATCAACAACATCGGAAAGGTGAAAAAACCGTGAAAGCTGTTATCATTGACGGTCAGGGCGGGCGCCTTGGTGCGCTCCTTGTGGCCGAGATCAAAAAAGAGGGCCTCGACTGCGAGGTCCTGGCCATCGGCACCAACAGCATTGCCACCGCGGCGATGCTCAAGGCGGGCGCCGACGGCGGTGCCACGGGCGAAAACCCCGTGATCGTGGCGGCGCGCGACGCCGACGTCATTCTCGGCCCGATCGGGATCGTGTGTGCCGACGCCCTGCTTGGCGAGGTCACGCCCGCCATGGCCGCGGCGGTGGGCGCGAGCCGCGCCGAAAAGCTCCTTTTGCCGATGAGCCGCTGCCAAAACCGCGTGGTGGGGGTGAGGCCCCTCTCGGTCGCCGAGCTGGTGAGTGAGGCCGTGGCCGCCCTCGCCGCCCTCCTTTGAGGTGACCTATGAAGCTCTGTCCCGTGACCGCCGAGGAGTTTTCCTCGGTATACGATGAGCTGGAGCGCGGCTTTCCGCCCGAGGAGCGCCGCGACCGCGAGGACGCCCGCACTCTCCTTTCCGAGGGGCGCTATTCGCTCCTTCACGTGGAGGAGGGGGGCGTACGGTGCGGCTGTGTGGGGCTCTGGCGCCTTAACGGCTTTCTTTTCCTCGAGCATCTCCTCACCTATCCCGACTACCGCAACCGCGGCCTTGGGGCACGGGTGCTGGCGCTCCTTGCCGCCGAGGGGCTTCCCATCGTCCTTGAGGCCGAGCCGCCCATCTCCCCCATGGCCGAGCGCCGCCTTGGATTTTACGCGCGATGCGGCTTTCACCGCGATCCCCTGCCCTATCTCCAGCCCCCCTACCGCAAGGGCGATGCGCCGACGCCGCTTTGCCTTTTGTCCTATCCCCGACCGTTAAACGATGCCGAAGCCGTCGCCGCGCAGCTCTACCGCGAGGTGTACGGGAAAGAATGGAAAGGAGTCTCCCTATGAAGATCTACGATATGCACATGCATTCCCACGGGCTTCTGCCCGCCGAGCCAAAGAAGCTCCTGGCCTCGATGGAGGAGGTGGGGGTCTACGGTGCCTGCATTTTTTCCGATGCGCCCGATGTCGATAATACGCAGTACGCCCACGGAGGTGTCGGATTTGAGCAGCGCCTTGAGCGCGTGCTTGAATGGTGTGACGGGTACGAAGGGCGTCTTTTCCCCGTTCTCTGGATCCACCCCGATGAGCGCGGTATCCGAAAAAAGGTGCGTATAGCCGCCGAGCGCGGCATCGTCGCCTTTAAGCTCATTCCCTACAACTACCACGCCGACTGCAAGAAAAATATGCGCCTGATGCACGAGATCGCCGAGATGGGCAAGCCCGTCATCTATCACGCGGGCGGCCTCTGGAACGACTCGGCCTCGTCCAAGTACCTGCACCCCGAAAGCTACGAGGCGCTCCTCACCGTACCGAATCTCCGCTTTTCGTTGGCGCATTGCGCCTGGCCGTGGATGGACGAGTGCCTCGCGATGTTCGGCAAGATCAACTACACGCGCCGTGTCCACGGACGGACGGCCGAGATGTTCATTGACGTGGCGCCCGGCACGCCCGGCTTCTACCGCCGTATGATGTTTGAGCGTATGTTCGGTGGGGTGTACGACATCTCGCACAACACGCTGTTCGGCATCGACGTGACCGCCAATACCTACAACAAGGACTACGCGCGGGGCGTCATCGAGCGCGACGAGGCCCTCTACCGCGAGTTCGGGGTGTCCGACGAGGTGAAGAGCCGCATCTATTGCGACAATCTCTTCCGCTTCCTTGGGCTCCCGAAGCCCGAGGGCGTATGACCGACGCACGTTGCACCCTGCTTGTGGATGGCAGGGAGGCCTTCCCCGCCATTCTGGAGGCGATCGCGGCGGCTAAGGAAAGTGTTGTCATCAATATGTTCATCTGGCGTGACGATGCGATCGGCAACCGCATGGCGCGTGCCGTGCTGGAGGCCGCCGACCGCGGCGTTTCGGTAAAGATCTCGGTCGATCGCTACGGGGTGGTCTTAGAGAAGGCCGAGGAATGCCGCCGCTCCTTTTTTCACAAAAGGCAGAGCCCGATCGAGCGGCTGAAGGCCCGCGCCCTCTCGATATTTTACCGCGAAAAGGGTGCCCTTCCGTGGCAAAGGGACGGGGAAAGCGAGCTTTACCGCGCCATTCTCACTCACCCGCGCATCGCGCTTGACTGTGACCGTCACAAGGCCGACCACTCCAAGTTCTACATCATTGACGGACGGGTGCTGTTCCTTGGCGGAGTCAACGTGGAGGACAAGGAAAACGGCGCCGACCGCGAGGGGCGCGTGTACGGCGATCTTATGGTGCGCCTGGACGGCGAGGACGTTGTCCGCGCCTTTCTCGACCGCCGTGCGGGCGCACCGCTTGAGGGGGAGCTGCTGTTCCCGATGAATCTCAAGGAGGGAGGCCGCTTTGAGATGGAGGAGCATTACCTCTCGCTCATCGATGCGGCACGTGAGCGCCTGCTTATCGTGATGGCCTACCTCTCCCCTCTACCGCGGTTTATGGATGCCATCGTGCGCGCGCATCGGCGCGGTGTCCGCGTGACGGTGATGATCCCCGCACGCGCCAACTACCAAAACGACACCAACCGCAAGACGGTGGCGCGCCTTCTGGCCCTTACGGACGGCGGCATTGAGGTGCGCCTTTCCGAGAAGATGCTCCACACCAAGCTCCTTGTGACCGAGGGGGCCGTCTCCTTCGGCTCGACCAACATCACAAAGAAGGCCTTCTGCCAGCTGGACGAGCTGAACCTCACGGTAAATAACGCCGACACCCCCCTTTGCCGCGCGGTCGGGGACGCTATGGAGCACGAGCTGGCGGCGGCCACCCCCGTGGGGGTGGGTGAGGTCACCTACTCGCGCCTGCGCGCTTTCCTTGAAGGGTTTTTGGTCTGACTGTCAGGTATTGTTTACAAATGCCGCCGTTTTGCGGTGGCGTTATCGGTATTTTAACGGCCGCCTGCGGGCGGTGGAAAGGAGTTTGCTATGACGGTGGTGGTATGCACCGACAACCGCGGCGGCATGCTTTTTGCGGGGCGCCGCACGAGCCGTGACCGCGCGATGCTTGCCGACCTTGGCGAGCGGCTGGCGGGACGGCGGCTCCTTTGTCACCCCTATTCGGAAAAGCTGCTCTCGGGCGCGGGGCTCTCGCCCACCGTGCGCGAGGACTGCCTCGACGTGGCCGAGGAGGGCGACGTCGTCTTTGCGGAAACGCTCCCCCTGCTCCCGCACCGCGAAAGGATCTCGCGGCTTATCGTCTATTCCTGGGGGGAGGCCTACCCCTACGACACGCGGCTTGACCTTGTGCCAAGCGAGGCGGGCTACCGTCTTGTCGATACGGCCGAGCTTTGCGGTTATTCCCACAAATGCATTACAAGAGAGGTTTTTGAAAAATGAGATCCAAGCTACTCTCCCTTCTGTCGCTCCTGCTCCTTGCCTCGCTCCTCCTTTCGGGGTGCGGGCTCCTCGGTGAGGGCGGCGGCGATACCACGGGCGCCACGACCACCGCGCCCGTAACCACGACCGCACCCGTTACCACGACCGCACCCGTTACCACTACCGCGCCCGTAACGACGGCGCCGACGCCGGGAGAGGCGGCCTCGCCCCTGGAGGTACCGCCCTACACGGGCTCACCCTACGCGATCATCAACAATAACGTTCCCTTCTTTGACGAGGACGACATCACCACCGAATCCTACGAATTCTTCAGCCCGCTCGACTCGCTCGAACGCTGCGGCGTGGTCATGGCGTGCATCGGCACCGACCTGATGCCCACCGAGGAGCGCGGCTCGATCGGTATGGTGAAGCCCTCGGGCTGGCACACCGTGAAGTACGACATCGTCAGCGGTAAGTACCTTTATAACCGCTGTCACCTCATCGGCTTCCAGCTGACGGGGGAAAATGCCAACGAGAGAAACCTCATCACGGGCACGCGCTACATGAACGTGGACGGCATGCTTCCCTTTGAGGATATGGTGGCGGCCTACGTCAAGGAGACGGGCAACCACGTGCTATACCGCGTGACACCGATCTACACGGGGAACGACCTGGTAGCCAACGGCGCTCAGATCGAGGCCTACTCGGTCGAGGACGAGGGCGACCCCATCGACGGCATTTGCTTCAACGTTTATATTTATAACGTTCAGCCGGGCATCACGATCGACTACGCCACGGGCATGAGCTACCTCTCGAACGAGGCGCCCCCCGCC
>JAFVYX010000224.1 GCA_017500625.1 Clostridia bacterium
GACGCTGCACAAAACGGCGGCGCGATCGCCCAATACCACGCGGGAGGTGAGACGATGCTCTCCAATCTTCACAAGCACTCGGTCTTTTGCGACGGCAAAAGCACGCCCGAGGAGATCGTCCTCGTGGCGATCGACGGGGGCTTTACCTCGATCGGCTTTTCGGGCCACGGCTATACCCCCTTTGACCTTAGCTACTGCCTAAGGGACACCGAGGGCTACCTTGCCGAGCTTGACCGCCTTCGCAGCGTCTACGGCAAAAAGATCGAGATCTATCGCGGCCTTGAGGAGGACGCCACGGCTCCCGCCGACCGCAGCCGCTTCGACTACATCATTGGCTCGTCGCACTATCTCTGCATTCGCGGCAAGTACCACGCGATCGATTCGGGGCGCGAGTACTTTGAGGCCTGCCTTGCCGCCGTTGGCGGCAGCGTGACCGCGCTGGCCGAGACCTACTATACCGCCTTTTGCGACTACATCAAAAAACGGCGCCCCGACATCATCGGTCATTTTGACCTCATCACCAAATACGACGAGCAGGATCCCCCCCGCCTTCTCAACGATCCCGAGTATCGCCGCATCGCGCTCCGCTTTGTGGCCGAGGCGGCCGCGGCCGACTGCCTCTTTGAGGTCAACACGGGCGCTATGGCGCGCGGCTTGCGCACGTCGCCCTATCCCTCGGAGGAGCTGCTTCACTACTTGAAGGCGTGCGATGCCCGTCTTATTCTGTCCTCGGACAGCCACGTGGCCTCGACGCTCGGCTTTGCCTTTGCCGAGACCGAGCGCTACCTCTACGATATCGGCTTCCGCCACGTCTACGCCCTTGTGGGCGGCGAGTTCGTCAAGCGGCCGCTATAACGAAAAAAGAGAGCCAAAGCTCTCTTTTTTCTTTTTGACGCTCACTTGCCCAGAAGCCAGCGGAGCGCCCCCCGGATATGCGTATCCCAGAAGTCCCAGGAATGGTGGCCCTCGGCCTCAAGGTAGGTACAATCGTACCCCCCGGCAAGGAGCTTGTCACGAAGACGGCGGTTGTCGGGGCAAAGGGCGTCCTCGGTCCCCACCGCCATATAGAGCCGCGGCCGAGGCTCACAGCCGGCCATAGACTCGGCAAGGTAAAAAAGATCGTCCTCGTCGGGAATGTGCGCTTCATCGCCAAAGGGAAGCTTCATCGCGTGGCGTATCGTGGGAGCGTGAAGGTCAGCCACCGCCGAAAGCCCCGCCGCCGCCGCAAAGCGGTCGCCGTTACGCAGGGCAAGCTTCAGCGCACCGTAGCCGCCCATCGAAAGCCCCGCGACAAAGGTGTCCTCGCGTCTCTCCGACACGGGAAAGAACTCGCAAACGATCCGTGGGAGCTCCTTGGAAATGTAGGTGTAGTACCGCAATCCGCACGCCATATCCGAATAGAAGCTGCGGTGGGCGTTGGGCATCACCACGGCAATGCCGTAGGCCGTGGCATAGCGCTCGATCGAGGTGCGGCGGAGCCAGATCGTGTGGTCGTCGCTGAGACCGTGAAGCAGGTAGAGGCACTTGTATTTTTCACCCGCGGCGGCCGTGGCAACCCCAATCTCTCCGCGCGTTTGTCTTTGGGGAAGAATGACGTAGGCCTCGGTCTGCATTCCTAAGACCTCGCTGTAAAAATGAAAATCCAGAAAAGCCATAGCGTTCTCTCCTTTTTTACATCAGCTTCGTCAGGCGCTCACGCATCTCAAGGAGCGCCGCCTCGGTGCATTCGCATTTCCAGAGAATGTGCTCCTTGTCGGTCATATAGTCCATGCTTGGCTCGTACCCGAGGCGTGAATCGTACTCCACAGCGGGGATCGCGCGGCGGGCGTTCTCGCATTCCTCCTCGGCGATCGTCTCGCAAAGAGAGAGGATCGTCCGCGGCGTGAAGGCACGGACGCCGTAAAGCTCTTGCGCCTTGGTCAGCCATTCTTCGCTCGCCGTGAGGATCGGCTCACAGGCGCCCGTCATCTCCTCGGTCATCTGGCGGAGCATGTGCCAGCGCTTGGTATTGACCGTGGTCTCGGCCGTTCGCGCGATGAGGAAAAGGAGCGCCGCCATGCGCCCCGCCTCGGCCCTCGCTTCCCCCGTGAGCGACTCGGCGATCTCACGGAAGAGGGCGGCGGCGGTGTCGTACTCCTCGCGCATACGCGAGAATTCGCCGATCTCATAAAGGACGCGGCGCGGCTTCCTAAGACAATAGGAGCCGGGGAAGCCCTCATACATGCCGTAGCCCGTGTAGGTGATGCGCCCCCCACCGTGGATCGCCTCGGCGGGAGAGGCATGCACCCAGCGCGTTTTTGTTACGAGAGGGTAAGAGGGACCGACGCGCAGAGGGCCGTATTGATCCTCGATCGTCGGTACGTCATGACGGATCCCTTCGGAGGCGTGGTGCCACGCCTTCAATGCTTTTGCAACGTTTTCTTTACCGAATTCGCGCTCAGCAATGGCGGTAAGATGCTCGTGCGGATCGCGCCGCGGCACCCACCCCATCTCCTTGGACAGCTCGGCGATAAAGGAGGGGTAGGCCCCGTAATGGTGGCTCTCCATAAGGCCCGTGAGGCCGTATTTCTCGTGGCAGGCAAGGAGTGCCTCGTAGCGCTCCATAAAGACCTCGGGCGCGGGAATATAGGGAACGATGCCCACGTCCCACGTGGCGCCCGCCGTGTTGGAGATCGTGTAGAGGGGAAGGCCTCGCTTCGCTGCGGCCTCGGCTTCCGAAAGGAAGTATTGCCCGGGGCCGGGGATCGAGATCGTGTAGTCGGTCGTCTTCTCGCGCACGCCCTCGGGCGCGGGGAGCCACTCGTGCATCTCAAAGGTGGCCTCAAGCGTGACGTCATCGGGGAGAATGTCGATGAGCGCCACGCGCTCCTCGGCGGGGCGTCCGCCCCAGTTGTAGCTCCAGAAAACAATATCGGCCTCGGGCGAATGCTCGCGGATCACGCGGCTGACAAGGCGCAGCCAGTCGGGGTAGTCGCGGACGGGGAAGTTGCGCGCCCAGAACTTGCCGAGGTGCCACTCGTCCTTGTGCTTATCGCGGTCGCGGTAGAGCCACGGGTAAGCGCGCTCATCGTGCGAGGGAAACTCACAGGATTCCCCCACAAAGATGACGCCCGCAAGGCGCGGACAGCGTGAAAAGAGCCGTCCGTAGGTTGAGCGGTAGTAGTCCTCCGCCCCCTCGTCGTCGGGGTGCTTCTCACTCACGATGTAGCTGTACGCGTACACGGCGAGGCCGTAGCGCTCGGCCATATCGATGAGGGTGTTGAAGTCGGTCCTACCCGCCGCCGACTCCTCGGCCGAGCGTACGTAGATGAGAATGGTGTCGTAGCCGTCGTGCGCCAGGCGATTGAGGTAGTCCTCGGTGAACTCGTCAAGGCCGTAGCCCGAGTGGACCATACGGGGAGAGAAAACGCTTTCTCTCTCCACGCGCCCGCGGGGCAAGCGCGGGCCCTTCCATTCGTTCATGCGCTCCTCAAGGTAGACCGTGGCCGAAAACACGGCCGCCTCACTGTTCGCGATGACCGTCACGTCCTCATCGACCGCCAGCGTAAAGGCGCGGTTTTTCCGCCCGTCCCCCTTAACGCAAAGACGGATCGCGGGGCCGTGGGCCTCGCCCTCGCTCACCACGGGGATCGAGAGCCCGTGGGAGACGGCGAAATAGTCGGAAAGATCCAGGGCGGCGTGTCGCAGCACCTCGCCCGCCGAGAGCGGCAGGACGATCGAAAACTCCTCGGTAAGGGTAAGCCCTTCATGGCGGGTGTATACCGAGGGATCGGTGATGCCCGTACGGTGGACGCGGCACATTCGCTCGCGGAAGGCGTATTTCTTTTCCATGGATAGGTCCTCCTAAAAGGAGAGGAACGCCGTGGCGTTCCTCTTGGTTTCATTCGGCCTCAGCCATCCAGGCGAGAAGCTTTTCGCGCGTGGCGGCAATGTCCTTTTGCTGCTGCTCACCCGAGATCTCGCGCTCAATGGTGAAGGGGCCCTCGTAGCCGAGCTTGCGGAGCTCCTTGATGATGGCGGGAATGTTGGCGAGACCCTCGCCCGCGGGTACCTCATGGCCAAGGCCCATGGCCGTGGTCGGGTAGAAGCCGTCCTTGATGTGCGTATCGCGCACGTATTGACCGAACATTCCGACGGCATCGAGCGAGTTGCCGTGACCGTAGAGAATGAGGTTGGCGGTGTCAAAGTTGATGCCGCAGTTGCCCGTACCGATCGCCTCGATCGCGCGGACAACGGCCATCGGGGTTTCCTGACCCGTCTCAAAGAGGAAGGTCTGACCACGGTTCTTCATGTACTTGCAAACGTAGGTCAGGGCGCCCACCGTTCCCACAAAATCGGGGTCGTTCGGGTCGTTCGGGAGGAAGCCGACGTGCGTGGCAACGTTGGTGACGCCCAGCATCGCGGCAAAGTTTGAGGCCTTGATGAGCACCTGCGCACGCGCCTCACGGTAGGCGGGGGGAACCAGACCGATGGTGGCGGGGCCGTTCTTGAAGTTCCACTCGCAGGGGCCGCCCCAGCCCGCCCAGATCGTGGAGATCTTGAAATCGGTCTCGGCCAGCGCCTGCTTCACGTACTCGGCACGCTCGGCACAGTAGAAATTCTCGTCCCAGATGGAAAGCTGGCAGGAATCAAGGCCCATCTCCTTGGCCTTTTTGAACTTTTCAAGCAGGTCGCCGCCCGCACCGATCAGAACACCGATAGGATTTGTCATAGGGATTCTCCTTTGTTTTCAAAAAATAGGGGGGTTTCTATGCTTAGTATAGCTTTTCCGAGCCGAAAAGTCAAGAGAAATAGTGTGGCAACTTGGAGTGCAGGGCAGGATAGAGTATTTTTATAAAACGCCTTGTGTTTTTTTGCGTTTTGTGGTACAATATACTTGCCACACATTTGAATATGCCCTTACAAGGGGGAATACTATTTTGGTAAAAATGTATTCTCTCTCCCCTTTGTTATGGGCAGATGTGTGGCAACATTGAGAGGTACGTTTTTCGGTGCGTCTCTCTATGAGGCGCACTTTTTTATTATAAAAAGAAAAAAGCCCCCGCAAGGGGGCTCAGTCTTCCTCGGTGGCGCCGAAATATTCGCGGTCAAAGACTTCGGATAGGGTGATTCCCGCGCCCTCACAAAAGCGCTTGACGGTGATGACCTTGGAGCACTTGGTCCGCCCCTTGATGAGATCGTAGATCGCTGAGGGAGACATACCGCCGAGGAGCGCAATGTCGCAGACGTTACTGCCACGCTCCTTGCAGATCTCCTCGATGCGCCTCACGATCGCCTCGTTTAATTTCATAGCCGTGACCTTCCTATAATAATTGTGGAGTTCCACGATATTGACAAAGTTTGTAAGGTCGCGTATAATACAATCAGTATCGTGGAATTCCACGAAACAGGGGGGAGACAGTATGACGGTTGGCTTTGTGGGACATGCGTTCATTTCCGAGGAGGAGAGGGTCAAGGCACGGGTCAAGGAAGAGCTGCGCCGCCACGCGGAGGGCGTGGGTGAGCTGATCTGTTACCTTGGCGGTTACGGTGCCTTTGACGAGCTTTGCGCCCGTGCGTGTCGGGAATTAAAGCAAGAGCGTGGCGGCATTGAGCTTGTGTACGTTGCCCCGTATATGAGCTCCGCTGCTCAGGCAAAAATAAGAGAGATGGAGGAGAATGGCCTATACGACACTTCCGTATATCCACCTCTTGAGAGGGTCCCCTTACGGCTGGCCGTTCTGCGGAGGAACGAATGGCTTGTGACGAGGGCCGACCTCATCATTGCTTACGTTGAGCATCGTTATGGCGGGGCCTATCGGTCGCTGCGGATGGCGGAGCAAAGAAAAAAGCGGATCCTGAATATTGGCAACCTTTCTTGAAAAAAGGCACCCTTCCGGGTGCCTTTCCTTTCGTGATGGGAGGGGGTGCGGTGTTAGTGCATTTGGGTCTTGCCGAGCGCATAGAGCTGCATAATGAGTCTATGCGTTTTCAGGGCCTCCTCTCCGCTGATCTCCAGCGGCTCCTTACCCAAGACGGCGTTGTAGAATTGGCGGATCTGTTTTACGTGCTGGAAGCCCCAGTAGTCCTTTCCGTTCTTGTAATCAAGCAGGACCTTGTCCTGATGTGCTTCCTCGGTCTGTCCGTTATTGTAGCGTATATAGGCATCGTCGTAGCCAAAAACTACCTTTCCCTTTTCACAGTACAGACGGATCTCGATCGGCTCGTCATAACCGTAATTGTTCATACAGTAAAAGCCGTATTTCACACCGTTTTTGTATGTGATAAGTCCTTCGGCGCTGTCCTCAACGTCTACGGTCTTGTGTCCGCGGTTGGCCATAGAGCAGCCGACCTCTTCGATTTCGGAATTTACAAGCCAGTTGACAAGATCAATGGAGTGTATTGCCTGGTCGATGACCACCCCGCCGCCTTCCTTATCCCAGGTCCCCTTCCAGTCGCTTTCCGCATAATAGGAATCGGGGCGTGCCCAGGTAAGCACGGAGCATGCCGACAGTATCTTCCCCAGCCGTCCGCTATCCAAGGCCTCCTTGACAAGCTTTGCGGAGTTGTTATAGCGGCACTGGAAAATAACGCCGAAGAGAAGCCCCTTCTCCTTTGCCGTTTTCACGGCGGCCTCCGCGCTGGCAAGGTCAACGTCCATCGGCTTTTCCGTCAAAACGTTCACCCCTCTTTCAAGGGCGTAGCAGGCCACCTTGGAATGCAGATAATGGGGCAGACAAATATGCACGGCATCAAGGTCCTCCGCCTCGATCATTTCCTCATAGGAGACGTAGGCCCTTCCGCCGTATTCTTCTGCCGCTGCCTCCGCGCGCTCCTTAATAACGTCGCAGCAGGCGACAAGCTCCACGGCTTCAATGACGGAGAGCGACGTAAGATGCATAACGGAAATACGCCCGCATCCGATAACACCGGCCCTCAGCTTTTTGGTGGTTTTTTTCATTTTCTTCCCCCTCGGCTCAGGCGTTGTCGGCCTCGGCGATCCACTCGAGGATCAGCTCACGCGCCTTGGCAATGTCCTTTTCCTGCTGCTCACCCGAGATCTCGCGCTCGATGGTGAAGGCCCCTTCGTACCCGATCTCGCGGAGCTTTTTAATGATCGCGGGAATGTTGGCGCAGCCCTCGCCGACGGGCATCTGGCGGCCGTTGTGGAAGCCGTCCTCGGGGTAGAAGCCGTCCTTGATGTGCGTGTCGCGAATGTACTTGCCGAACATTCCGACGGCGTCGAGCGAGTTGCCGTTGCCGTAGAGAATGAGGTTGGCGGTGTCAAAGTTGATGCCGCAGTTGCCCGTGCCGATCGCCTCGATCGCGCGGACGATCGTCATGGGCGTTTCCTGGCCCGTCTCAAAGAGGAAGGTCTGGCCGCGCTGCTGCATGTACTTGCACACGTGGCGCAGGGCGCCCACGGTATCGACAAACTTCGGGTCGTAGGGATCCGCGGGAAGGAAGCCGACGTGGGTGGCCACGTACGGCACGCCGATGGCGGCGGCAAAATCCGAGCCCGCGATGAGCGCCTTAACGCGCGACTCACGGTAGGCGGGGGGCACAAGGCCGATCGTGGAGGGGCCGTAATAGGCGTTCCACTCGCAGGGGCCACTCCAGCCCGCCCACACGGTGGAAACACGGAAGCCCGTCTCTTCCATAGCCGCCTTGACGGAGGCGGCGTATTCGGCACCGTAGTATTTCTCATTCCAGATGCAAAGTTGGCAGGAGGTCATGCCCATGGCTTGTGCCTTGCGGAAGCGGTCGGCGATATCGGCCTGCCCCGCATAGTTGATAAGAACACCGATAGGATTGTTCATTTTTTTCTTCCTTTCTTAAAGCGTGATGAGTTTGGCGCCGTCCTCGGCGCTCTCACGCAGATACTCAATGAGGCGGATCGTGGCCGCGGCACTCTCGGGGGGATTCTTCTCGTTCACGGCGCCCTCGTCCATAATGAGGCCCGCAAGGTAGCGGATCTCCTCGGCCATGTGGTTGGTGGCAGGAAGCGAGGCCTCAAAGGACTCACCGCCCACGGGATAGACGGTCACCTTGCCGCCCTCAAGGAGCACCTCGGCGCGCTCAAAGCGTGCGCGGCAGGTGGCCTTGAAGGGAATGCCGGGGGCCTCGTCCCACGAGCCGTCGATCACCACGGTGCAATCGTCATAGAAAAGGCGCGTGTTCTGCGTCTGCCATTTCACGGTGCCGTTCCACGCCATCGTGCTGACGGCCTTCGGCTCGCCGAGCAGGTAGCGCACCATATCCACGTCATGAATGTGCATGTCGGTGAGGCACCCGCCGCTTCTCTCGGTGGACTGGAACCAGTTTTCAAAGCCCCAGGTCGGCAGGGGGGAGAGGCGCTCCATCGAGAGGCGGTAGAGCTTGCCGTAGCGGCCGTCCTCGCAGCACGCCTTCAGGAAGCTGTAGGCGGCGTTGAAGCGCAGGCACTGACCGATCATCAGGCGGCGCCCCGTCTCCTTGGCCGTCTCCACCATTTCACAGCAGTCGGCATAGTTGAGGGCCATGGGCTTTTCGGAAAGGACGTGCTTGCCCGCCTTCAGCATTTTAATGGCGTATTCCTTGTGCAGGTAGGTCGGCAGGCAGATGTCCGCCATATCAAAGTCGGCATTCGCCAGCATCTCCTCAACGCTCGTGTAGGTCGCACAGTCGGCAGGAAGCGTTCCCTTGCCCGTGTCCACGTTGATCTTCAGCTCACCGCCGAATTTCTGGGGATCGATGTCGCACACCGCCACAAGACGGACGGGCGCCCCCTCCTCTGCCAGAACACGGTAGCCCGCCGCGTGAGCGCGGGCGATGCCGCCAAAGCCGATGATGGCGCACTTGACTTCTTTCATACAGGTTACCTCTTTCATTAATTTTGCTTTTAGGGGAAATGGTATTGCTATTTCCACACCCTTAGGGTATAATGAATGCGAGAAAAAGTCAAGATAACATCTTGCGCAATTCTTGCACGATATTGCTATTTTGGAGAAAACAATGAGCGTTTACGAAAAGCATCGCCTAAGCGACGCGCGTCTGCCCTTCATTCTGCATCATTACCGCTTCCCCGCAGGAGTGCACGCCTGCCGCGGCAACTGGCACGAGAACGTGGAGCTTTTGTACTTCACCGAGGGCGGCGCTGTGGTCACCAGCAACGACCTTCGCTTTGAGGTGGAGGCGGGCGATCTTGCCGTCATCAATCAGAACCACATTCACACCATCGTGGCGACGTCGCCCCTTTCCTACCTCGTGGCGATCGTTGACCGCTCCTTTTGCCTTGCCAACCATTTCGATACCAACGCCGTGACCTTCACTCCGCGCGTCCGCGATCCCGAGATCGCTGCCGTGCTGACGTCGCTCCTTTCCGAGTGGTCAGAGGAGGGGGCGGTGTCCGTTCCGCTCATTCGCGCCCGTCTTCTCACGGTCATGGCGCTGCTCCTTGACCGTTACAGCGAGTGCGGCGGTGCCGAGGGGGAGGATCCCCACACCCTGGCCGCCGTCAAGCGTGCCCTCGGTCATCTGCACGCCGAGTACGAGAAGCCCCAAACGCTTGACGCGCTTTCCGAAAAGGTGGGCATCAGCAAGTATTATCTTGCCAGGGAATTCCGCCGCCTCACGGGTATGACCGTCATCACCTACCTGAATTCTTTGCGCTGTGAAAAATCAAAGCCCCTGCTCGCCGAGAATAAAATGACTCTTGAGGGCGTGGCCACCGCCGTCGGCTTTTCGGGCGCCGCTTACTTCTCGCGCGTGTTCCGTGAATTTGAGGGGGTGTCCCCGTCCGAATATCGGGCAGGGCTGAAAAGATGAAAAAAGATCTCCGCACGGGCGGAGATCTTTTTTTATCGCACAAAGTCGAGGTGGCCCTCCTCCAGCACCGCGTGGGTGTCGTCGGTAAAGCGGTAGGTGAGGCCCTCGTCGGTCAGCGTGATGGCCGTGCCGATCACGGTCTTGTAGTTCTTCGGCCAGGCGCCTACAAGGATCGGGTAGGTGTGGGGCAGGGTGTTCCTCTCATCGTCGGGCATGGCCAGGAAGGTCGCGTGCAAATGGCCCGAGAGCATCACGTCGATGCCGAGGCGGGTAAGCTCTCGGTTCCACGCGGTGTAGACCTCGTGCTCGATGTCAAAGATGTCGCCCTTATGGGCCGTGGTGATCGCGGGAGGAATGTGGCACACGGCAAGGAGGGGACGCCCGCCCTTCAAGGTCAGGCCGCGCAGAAAATCGGTCTCATGGCGGCGGTAGGCCTCAAAAATGTTCGCGCCGTTGTAGGAGGGCGGCAGGAGCTTGCCTTCCTCGTCGGTGCCCTGAAAATCGTCGGGCTTATCCTCGCCGCAGTCCAGCACCACGCCCGCAAAGCGCCCGAGGTCAAAGGTGTAATAGGTCTTTTTCCCGTCGGCGGGGAAGTAGTCGGTAAACCGCTCGGCCAGGCGCCCGCGCGTGTCGTGATTGCCGCGCACCATAAGGATCGGCAGACGCCCGCCTGCGGCCTTGCCAAGAAACTCGGCTACCGCAAGGTAATGCTCCTCACGCTCGACCTCGGCAATGTCCCCCACCGCGATCAGCATGTGGAGATCGTCGCCAAAATAGGAAACGGTGGCGTTGGCGCTCTCAAAGAGCGAGTGAACGTCTGCCACAAGGTAGATATTGATCGGCCCCTCCGTGGGCAGGGGAGAGAAGGGAAAGGCCGCCCTTTCCTCCTCCTCGAAAAGCGAGTAGTAGGCGCGGCGGTCGATCGCCGCACGGAAGATGACCTCATAGCCGCCCGCCGCGTTCAGCGCCGCCTGCGGCACGCGCACGCGCGCCACGGTGCGCTCGGTCGGGAGCGCGCCCGAGTTGTCCTCATAATACAGGGTATCCCCCACGCGGACCGAAAGCAGGCCGTGACCCGTAAGGCAGAAAAGCATCTCGTATTCCTCTCCGATCACAAAGACCGAGGGCGTGTAGGCCAAAAAGCTCATAATCGTCTCCTTATGGAAAAGTTTTGTTTACAAAAATGGAGGGTATGGGATCATTCGGCCGCGATCGGCTCGCACTCGGCAAGAAAGGCGCGGAGCGCCGCCACGTACGCCTCGGGGTCAAGGCCGTAGGCCAGCGCGTGATCGGCCCCCTTGACCGTCACCAGGCGGCAGGGGGAGGCGGCGGCCGCGGCAAGGCGGCGGCTGTGGTCGCAGGGCACGAGGAAGTCCTCCTCCCCGTGGTAAAGGATCACGGGCACGCGGGTCCTCGCGATCGCCTCGATCGGCGAGGTCTCGTCCAGGTGAAAGCGACCGAAAAGCAGAGCGCCAAGCTTTACAAAGGGGTAGAAGAGGGGAGGGGGCAGCTTCATCTTCCGCATCACGCTCGAAATGACGTCCTTCGCCGAGGAATAGGGGCAATCGGCAAGGACGGCAAACACGTTCGGGGGAAGCCCCTCGCCCGCCGCCATAAGGACGGTGGCCGCTCCCATCGAGATGCCCGAGAGCATGATCCTTACGTCGGGGCCGAATTTCTCGATCACCAGCTTCACCCAATCGAGGCAGTCGTGACGCTCAAGGATCCCAAAGGAGAGGGTGTGCCCCTCGCTCTCACCCGCGCCGCGCTGGCTGACGAGCAGGGCGTTGTGCCCCACGGCGTAGCAACGCTCGATCGCGGCACTCATATCGCGCTCGGGGTCGCCGCGGTAGCCGTGGACGAGGATCTCCACGGGCGCGCCCTTTTTGACCTCGTAATAGCGGCCGCGGAGCAAAAGCCCGTCCCGTGCCGTGAGCGTGAGGATCTCGCACGGCTCGCTCCGCATACGGCGGATCCAGGTCTTCATGATCTCGTGATAGGGCTCGTACACGCGCCCCCTCGGCAGGCGGAATTCCTCCTCACCGAGCGGCGTGCGCTTTTTGGAATAAAAGACGATGCGGTAGCAAAGCGCCGCACCCCCGAAAAGAAGCAGTAAAAGCCCCAAAAGCACGGCAGGGACGATCCAATACCACATAAGCATCTCCTTTGACTTGATGATTACAGTATAGCGCAAAAGGCGCCGTTTTTCAAGTAGAAAAAGGGCTGTACTTCAAAAAAGTACAGCCCCTTGATGCGCCCCTCCTTACTGTGCGCGGAAGGTGACGGTGCCCGTGACGTCGTCCATGGCGTCCACGATCGCCAGCGACTCCAGGCGGTAGCCGAGGTTTCTGATGATGCGGCCGCCGTTCTGGAAGCCCTTCTCAATGGCGATGCCGAGCCCCTCGACCGAGGCGCCCGCCGCCTGCACGATCGAGATCAGGCCCATCAGCGCACAGCCGTTGGCGAGAAAATCGTCCACGATCAAAACGCGGTCGTTGGGGGTCAGGAATTTCGTGGAGACGATGATCTGATTCGTGTTCTTATGCGTGAAGGACTCGACCTCGGCGGTGTACATATCGCCGTCCAGGTTGATGCTCTTCGATTTCTTGGCAAACACCAGCGGCACGCCGAAGGCCTGCGCCGTGGCATACGCGATCGCAATGCCCGAGGCCTCGATCGTCAGGATCTTGGTAATGGGGCGGTCGGCAAAGCGGCGGTGAAACTCGCGCCCCACCTCGTCAAGAAGGCCGACGTCCATCTGATGATTTAAGAAGCTGTCCACCTTCAAAACGTTCCCCTGCTTGACAACGCCGTCCTTCAGAATACGTTCTTCAAGAAAATTCATAGCTGTCTCTCCCACAAAATGATTTGCTTCCATTATACTCTCTTTTCCGACGTCTGTCAATCGCTTTCGCGATCTGCTTGACAGAGAGTGAGAAATGGTTTATAATTTATAAGGAATGAACGAAAAAGGAGATCTCCTATGAATTACGACGTTATCATCATCGGTGCCGGCCCCGGCGGTATCTTCTCCGCCTACGAGCTTTTGGAAAAGCGCCCCGATATGAGGATCGCCGTCTTTGAGGCGGGGCATGCGCTCAGCCGTCGCCGCTGCCCGATTGACGGGGATAAGGTCAAGTCCTGCATCGGCTGCGCCACCTGCTCGATCATGAGCGGCTTTGGCGGCGCGGGCGCTTTCTCGGACGGCAAATACAACATCACAAACGACTTCGGCGGCACGCTGCACGAGTACATCGGTAAGCGGCGCGCCCTGGAGCTTATGCATTACGTGGACGAGATCAATATGCGCTACGGCGGTGAGGGCACGCGCCTCTTTTCCACCGCGGGCACGGGGATCCGCAAGGAGTGTATGCAGAACGACCTGCACCTGCTTGACGCCTCGGTCCGTCACCTCGGCACCGACATCAATTACGTGGTGCTGGAAAACCTCTACGCCCACCTTTGCGAGCGTGTCGATTTCTTCTTCGATACGCCCGTCACCTCGGTCGAGAGGGACGAGGAGGGCTACCGCATTCACGCGGGGGACGCCGCCTACACCTGCCGCTACTGCATCGTGTCGGTCGGCCGCAGCGGCAGCAAGTGGATGGAGCGCGTTTGCCGTGAGCTGGAGATCCCCACCCACTCCAACCGCGTGGACATCGGTGTGCGCGTGGAGCTGCCCGCCGAGGTGTTCTCGCACCTGACCGACGAGCTTTACGAGAGCAAGATCGTTTACCGCACCGAAAAGTACGGCGATAAGGTCCGCACCTTCTGCATGAATCCGCGCGGCGTCGTCGTCAATGAGAACACGAACGGCATCATCACCGTCAACGGCCACAGCTATGAGGATCCCGCCAAGTGGACCGATAACACAAACTTCGCCCTGCTTGTTGCCAAGCATTTCTCGGAGCCCTTCAAGGACTCGAACGGCTACGGTGAGTCGATCGCGCGCCTCAGCAATATGCTGGGCGGCGGCGTCATCGTCCAGCGCTTCGGCGACCTGATCCGCGGCCGCCGCTCGACACCCCAGCGCATCGAGGAGGCGTTCATCACTCCCACCATGACCGCCACCCCCGGCGACCTCAGTCTCGTGCTTCCGAAGCGCCTGCTTGACGGCATCATCGAGATGATCTACGCCC
>JAFVYX010000020.1 GCA_017500625.1 Clostridia bacterium
AAGGCCCGCCATATCCTTGATGCAGATCGAGTTGGCGCCCATATCCTCCAACTGCTTGGCGTAAGCGGCGAAGAACTCATTGTTGTGAACGGGGCTCGTGGTGTAGCTGATCGCTGCCTGGACGTGACCGCCCTCCTTGATCGTTGCCTTGATCGCGGTCTCGAGGTTTCTCGGGTCGTTCAGGGCATCAAAGATACGGATAATATCAATGCCGTTGGCAAGAGATTTCTGAACGAAGTACTCCACCACGTCATCGGAGTAGTGGCGATAACCAAGGATGTTCTGGCCGCGGAAGAGCATCTGAAGCTTGGTGTTCTTGACGCGCTTGCGGATCGTGCGGAGACGCTCCCACGGATCCTCATTGAGATAGCGGAGGCAGGCGTCAAAGGTGGCGCCGCCCCAGGCCTCCAGAGAGTGATAGCCAACGCTGTCCATCGCCTCAAGGACGGGAAGCATCTCTTCGGTCGTCATTCTCGTAGCGGCCAACGACTGATGCGAGTCACGCAGTACGGTTTCGGTAAGAAGTACTTTAGACATTTTGTTTTTCCTTTCTCAATACTTTGTCGGTACGGCTTAACCGAACCAGGTAAGAAAGACGCCCGCGGCTACGGCCGAGCCGATAACACCGGCAACGTTCGGACCCATGGCGTGCATCAGGAGGAAGTTCGAGGGGTTGTCACGGCGGCCGACGTCCTGCGCCACACGGGCGGCCATAGGAACGGCGGAAACGCCGGCAGAGCCGATCAGGGGGTTGATCTTGCCCTTGGTGAGGAAGCACATCAGCTTACCGAAGAGAAGACCGCCCGTGGTCGAGAGCATAAAGGCGAAGAGGCCGAGCATGATGATGAGCAGAGTGTCGATCGCAAGGAAGTTCTCGGCCTTGGCGGTCGCACCGACCGAAACGCCGAGGAAGATCGTGATGATGTTGATCAGCTCGTTTTGGCCGGTCTTGGAGAGACGGTCGGTAACGCCGCTGACGTTGAAGAGGTTACCGAGCATAAGGAAACCGACCAGAGGGGCCGCATCGGGAACGATCAGAACGACAAGAAGCGTAACGAGGATCGGGAAGATCACCTTTTCCGCCTTGCTGACGGGGCGCAGGCTCGTCATAACGATCGAGCGCTCACGCTTGGTGGTCAGAAGCTTCATCACGGGGGGCTGGATCATCGGGATCAGGGCCATATAGCTGTAAGCGGCAATGGCGATCGCACCGAGGAGGTGGGGAGCCAACGTCTTGGTTACAAGGATCGCCGTCGGGCCGTCAGCACCGCCGATAATGCCAATGGCAGCGGCTTCGGTGGGGGTGAAGCCGAAGATCAGGGCGAAGAAGAAGGCGGCAAAAACGCCGAACTGCGCCGCCGCACCGAGGAGAAGGCTCTTCGGGTTGGCAATAAGGGGAGAGAAGTCGGTCATCGCACCGATGCCAAGGAAGATGAGAGAGGGATAGATGCCGAATTTGACACCGATATAGAGAATGTCAAGGAGACCGCCCTCGTTGAAGACCTGCTTGAGGACCACAGACATCTTCATTTGAATGAAGGTGTTGTCGCCCGAGGTCTTGAGCTTGGCTACCTGGCCAAGGTGATCGTTAAAAATTGCCTTGAACTCATCCATGCGCTCACCGATCATGGTAGCATCAAAGCGGCAGGTACCCTCCTCTATCGTGCAAACGGCATCGCCGAAGGCGGCCTTGACAGCATCGAGGAAGGCGGACATCTCTTGCGCAAAGATACCCTGCACAGAACCGGATTCGGTAAACGAAATGTAATAATCATCGAAGAAAAACTCGGAGTGGTAGAGGTTTGCCCCGGGCAGGTTGGCAAGCAGCATACCAAAGGCAATCGGAAGCAAAAGCATCGGCTCAAACTTTTTGACAACGGCCAGATAAAAGAGGACAATCACGATCGCATATATGATGAGCGTCTTCCAACCGCCGGCAGTAAAGAGCTGAGCCACTCCCGTACTCTTCAAGAAATTCCCGATGTTACTGAAAATTTCACCCATCGGATAAGGCTCCTTTCGCTATTACCCGAGCGAGACGAGGGTGTCACCGGCGTTGACCGAGGCGCCCTTCTGAACGTTGATAGCGAGCACCTTGCCGTCGCAGGGAGCGGGAATATCGTTTTCCATTTTCATGGCCTCAAGGACGCACAGAACGTCGCCCTTCTTGACGGTGGCTCCGACAGCGACCTTGACGTCGAGGATCGTGCCGGGCATCGGTGCGGTCACGGCGGTAGCGCCGGCGGGAGCGGGAGCCGCAGCGGGCTTCGGGGCTTCCACCTTCTTGGGAGCGGCGGCGGGGGCGGGAGCGGGAGCGGCCGTAGCTACGGGAGCTGCAAAGTCGCCTTCGACTTCTTCCACCATAACCTCATAAGCGGTACCGTTGACCGTGATGTTGTACTTTTTCATTTCGAATCTCCTATTCTCCGCAAAAGCGGCAACGAATTATTTTCTTTTGAAGGACACCACGCGGAAGCGGGCGGCGGGGGCGGACTCCATCGCCGCAACGGCGGCGGTGAGAACGGCAATCAGCTCAAGGTCATCGGTAGGGGCGGGCTCAGCGACCACAGGCTCCGGCTTCTTTTCGGCAGGAGCGGCGGGCTTTGCCGAAAGCTTTTTAAAAATGCGGCCCGAAATTTCAAGTGATAGCCAAAGGGTAGCCAGCACAGCGAAGATGATCAGCATACCGACAACAAGCATCTTTAGGCCATAGAGCGCGGCCTCACCAAAGGGGAGAGCTTTGTTTAAATCCACCTCCAGAAGAGGAAGCATGAGAGTATACATAACGCCCTCCTTACAAGGGATTCACGTTGTGAAGACGGGTGCGGACGGTCCCCTTGTCGGCAAGCATCAGGAGCGCCGAGCAAATGCGCGCGCGCAGCTCGTTGGCGCTTACGATGTCGTCGATCTCCCCCAGCGAGGCGGCCGCCACGGGAGAAGCCAGCGACTTTCTCCATTCGGCGTTCAGGTCGTCACGGGTCTTATCGGGGTTGATGAGGTTGTTCCAAGCAAAGGCGACCGATGCCTCGGTGGACAGGGCACCGATCTCGGCATCGTCAAGGGCATAAGCCACGTCAGCGCCCAGGGCCTTGGAGCCGAGGAGGGCAAAGGAGGCGCCGATGGCGTGACCGAGGATCACGGTGACCTTCGGATTGACCGACTTGGCATACGCCATGGCCAGCTTGGCAAGGTCGGCAGAGAAGGGCGCGTCCTCGTTTTCTTCACCAATGGCAAGGCCCATAGAGTCGACCAGCGTGATGAGCGGGATCGAGAAGGCATCGCAGAACTCAATAAAGCGAGCCGCCTTACGGGCGGCGGCCGAGGTCAGGCGTCCCTCATCGACCGTATAGGAGGTACCGACAAAGCCGCACTTGATACCGCCGACGGTGGCAAAGGCCGTTGTCAGGACAGGAGCGTAGTCGCTCGAGGCCTCAAAGTAGATGCCGTGGTCGGCGATCGCGGCGATCGCGGCGAGAACGTCGCCTCCGAAATCGCGGTTGCCGAGCATACGGTTGAGGTTGTCTGCCGCCGCCTCAATGGCAATGCCTTCTCCGGCGCGGCTGGGCATATAATTGAGAAGATTGCGGGCGTACATAATGGCGATGTGGCGGTCATCGGCGGAGAAGGAAGCGATAGGGGCCTGTGCTTCCTTGGAGCCCGTGAACTCGGGAGCGGTCACGTAGAAGCTCGCGCCCTTGGTCTTGACCACAAAGTCAAACATCGCGGCAATGGCGGCAAAGGAGCCGATGCAGGCACCCGTAAGGATCGCCACCTGGGGAATCACGCCCGAGGCAGCGGAGACGGCGCGCATAATGCGCCCGTAAGCGGCCAGAGCCGCCGCCCCCTCAAAGATATCGGCACCCGAGCAGTCGAAAAGACCGATCACGGGGGCACCGTTCTTCAGCGCCATATCGTAAAGCGCACAGATCTTCTTGGCGTGGTTCTCGTCCAACGCTCCCTTCATGCGGGCACCGTCCTGAGCGAAGGCGTACACAAGGCGGCCGTCAATGGCGCCGTAGCCACAGATGACTCCCTCCAGCTCCTCGTCGTGCTCAAGGCCCTGATACTCGCAGAACTTGCGCTTGGTAAAGGCGCCAAGCTCAACGAAGGTATCGGTGTCGAACAGCGTGTGCAGATTGGCTCTCGCGTCCGAGGAGGCCGAGGAGGCCAACGTGGCCTTCAGCTCTTCGGCGGAGGGCAGAACACAAGCGGTTTTTGCGATCTTGTATTTGTCCAAAGTGAATACCCGATTTGCGTTTTAAGCAAATCTTCTCCTTTCATATGTTCTGCTTTTTCGGTGAAACGTGAGAAAAC
>JAFVYX010000225.1 GCA_017500625.1 Clostridia bacterium
AACTGGTATCTTAACCTGAGCAACTAAGAATCAAAAAGCAGGAACGCCCATGGGCGTTCCTGCTTTTTGATTCTTAGTTGCTCAGGTTAAGATACCAGTTGTAAAGAGCACCGGAAAGAGTCCAGGACCAAGTCTCATTGTTGTCCTTCTCCTTCAGCATGCCGTGGTAGATGCTACCGGCCGTGGAGTTGTAGAGCAGCTTGCCAAGCTCGGACATGGGCTTGGTGTCCAGCCGCTTGATCGATTCGCAATGCGCATCAAACTCCGCCTTGGTCGTGCAGGCCATGGCCTGCTCCATAAGCGTGGCGGCCGCATCGGCGGCGGCAGACAGATGGGCGTCCGCCTCATCGGTCACCGTCTGGCGAAGCGTCTCGATCATGCCATTCACTTCGTTGCGAACGGCAACGGGAATCACGGGAGCGACGGTACCTTCCTTGACCTCGGCCGTGGGATCGATATCGGCACGAATGCTGGCCCAGAAATCTCTGTACTCAGAAACCACGCGGGTGGTGGGGATCGCGGCCTTCAGCTCGGCCTTCTTCTCAGCCGGAGAAAGCTGCGTGGCGGCCTTCATGATCTCGCTGCTATTGTTGTTAAGAGCGTCAATATCCGCCGAGATCAGCTTAGTAAGATTTTCGGTCAGGGCATAGTTGATGAGCGACTCTCTCGTGCGCTCCCAAAGCAGCTCCGGAGTCAGGCCGTACAGCGGATTGCGCGTGGCCGAATCGTTCTGCTGCTTGAAATAGGTGGCAAAGCTGAGATCCATACCGTCCTCGAGGCAAGGAGCCGCGAGAATAACGTTGCCCGTGTAGTTGTAATTCATACGGTAGGACTGCCCTGCTGCCGTACGCTCGACAATCCCCTTCTCGTTGAGGTTGTAGTGTGTGCCCTCCACACCGTACTGGAGAATGTTGCGGAGCACCGCGGAATCGTTGCAAAGAAGATCCTCAATGATCTGCATGGAACGACCGACCGAGGCGGAAAAGGCCGAGACGGCAAACATCGACTCAAAGGGAGCATCGTCCTCGAGGCGGGGCTGATCCAGCTCATAAATGTAATAATCGTCGGTGTAGTTGAAGCGATCGGCGTAATCCCCCTTCAGAACGCGAATGCCGTACATGGCATCGGCGGCAGGAGCAACGCCCGATGCGGGGCAGAAGCCCTGCGTCTTGGCCTCAAGCATAAAGCCAAAGTAGCTCTTGTAGACCTCGTTGTTAAAAACGTTGTCAAGCTTGACGGCGTGGGTGTAAGTAGTGTTGGCCTCGTAAACAACGCCGAAGAGGGTGTTCTCCCCTGCCTTCGGGAAGAAATTGATGGTCGGGAACTCAAACGTGCTCTCGAGAGGATAGACCTCGGAAACGCCCATGGCGGTAGCCACAGCGGGGTCCCCCATAATGTCGTTGGCAAACTTCAGGCAAGCATCGTAGTTAACGACCGTCTTATAGGTATTGGAGTCCACCTTTGTGAAGTCGCTGGCCTTGCTGTTGTAGTAGCGGGCCGCCAGCTGCTTGTTGATCAACATATAGGTATAGGTGCCGATCGTAACGTTGTTGGGGACCGCATACAGTCTGCCGTCCACCTTCGCGCCCGAAAGCAGGTTGGTGTTGACGTGCGACTTGATGCCGATGTTGATGTTCTCGACATCCGCCGTAATATCGGCAAGGTAGCCCTTGGCATGGAGACGGTCAAACATATCCTTACCCGTAATGAGAAGGATATCGACCTGGTTGTTGTAAACCTCAGGATACAGCTCGATCACCGTGTCAAGGTCATCCAGCTCGGTCTCGACCTCAGCGTTCTCAAAGCGGTTGAAGGCAGGAAGCTCATTTGAGGCCGCCGCGCTCTGAAGCTTGGCCGTGATCACCGCCTCATACTCCGCCTCGGTGCAGAAGATGAAATGGATCTGCGTCTTGTAAAGATCGCGAGATACGGCGTTAAAGGCCTCCTGCATCTCGGCCACCGTTTCGGTATTGAAGGTGTCACCGATGATGTAGAAATTAAGACTGGCGGGCTTTACGTAGAGATCCTCTTCCTCGGGCATCGTGTCTTCGGGGTCCTCGCCGGGGCCGCAGGATACAAGCGCAAGCGGAAGGATCATCAATAAGCAAAGCAGAAAAGAGAGAACTCTTTTTTTCATAGCAACCTCCTAAGGTTTTGGGATATACATACAGATGATATTATACTATTTTAGACGCGCAAAGTCAAGGAATTTTTCGATAATCTCTTGGCAAACGCCGCGATTAGAACAAAAACGACAAGAAGGGACGGCGGCGATTGTGCAAACCGCCGACTTAAAGCTCAAGATAATCGCGAAGCTGCTTGCTGCGGAGCGGGTAGCGGAGCTTACGCAGGGCCTTGGCCTCGATCTGGCGGATACGCTCACGGGTGATGCCAAAGCGCTCACCGACCTCCTCGAGAGTCAGCGGACGGCCGTTGTAGAGGCCGTAACGGAGACGAATGACCTCGGCCTCACGGGGTGAGAGCGTCAAGAGCACCGCCTGAAGCTGCTCACGGAGAAGCGAATACGACGCCGTCTCGGAGGGGGTGGGAGAGTCGTGGTCCTCCACGAAGTCACCGAGGTGGCTATCCTCCTCCTCACCAACGGGAGTTTCAAGCGATACGGGATCCTGAGCGATCTTCAAGATCTCGCGGATCTTCTCGGGCGTTGTCTCAAGGCGCTCAGCGATCTCCTCGGTGGTGGGCTCACGGCCAAGCTCCTGCAGAAGCACGCGTGTGGTCCGGGAGACCTTGTGGATCGTTTCCACCATATGTACGGGAATGCGAATGGTACGTGCCTGATCGGCGATAGCGCGCGAGATCGCCTGGCGGATCCACCAAGTGGCGTAGGTGGAGAATTTGTAGCCCTTGCGGTAATCGAACTTCTCTACCGCCTTCATAAGGCCAAGGTTGCCCTCCTGCACAAGGTCGAGGAGAAGCATGCCCTTACCGATGTGCTTTTTGGCGATGCTCACAACAAGGCGAAGGTTCGCGCTGATCAGCTCATTCTTGGCCGCCTTATTACCAAGAGCAGCCAGCTCAGCCAGTTCGGTCTCTCTTTCGGCAGAAAGCAGCGGGATCTTACCGATGTCCTTAAGGTACATACGGACGGGATCGTCGGCCGAGAAGTAATCCGAGGCAAGAAGATTCTCAATGGCCTCGTTATCCTGTTCGATCCCTCCGCCACCAAGCTCGGCGACTGTGGTAAAGGCATCGGCGTCGGCCTCGTCATCCCCCTCGGAGTAAGTGCTGGTGAGATCCTCGTCGTCCATATCCTCAATGGCGTTCAGCATTCCCTCCTCGGCAAGAGCTACGCCTTCCGTGCCCTGCTCAAGATAATCGTTCATGTCAATATCGTGATTCATGTCGTTCTCTCCTATCTTGTATCAATACTCAAGGTAATCGCGCAAGAGCTTTGCTCTTGAGGGGTGACGAAGCTTTCGCAGGGCTTTGGAGACGATCTGGCGGATACGCTCACGCGTAATGTTGAATTCCTGCCCGACCTCCTCCAAAGTGTGGATCCGACCGTCGGCAAGACCGAAGCGCAGCTTCAACACCTGCTCCTCGCGGGGGGTAAGAGTGCTGAGCACCTTGTACAGCTCCTCGCGAAGCAAGGCGTACGCAGCGCTATCGGCGGGGGACAGCGTTTCGGTGTCCTCAACAAAATCTCCGATGTGGCTATCCTCTTCCTCTCCGATCGGCGTCTCAAGAGAAATGGGATCGCGGGCGATCTCAAGGACCTCACGGACTCTCTGCCCCGTCATTCCAAGGCGCTCGGCGATCTCATCGGTCGTCGGCTCGCGCCCCAGCTCCTGTAAAAGCTCTCTCGTGGCACGAGATACCCGTTGAATGGTCTCGACCATATGAACGGGAATGCGAATGGTACGCGCCTGGTCGGCAATGGCTCTTGTGATCGATTGACGGATCCACCACGTGGCGTAGGTGGAAAACTTGTATCCCATACGGTGATCGAACTTCTCTACTGCCTTCATAAGGCCGAGGTTGCCTTCCTGAATGAGGTCGGAAAGCAAGAGGCCCTTTTGGGCATACTTCTTGGCCGTTTTGATGACAAGCCGCAGGTTGGCCTCGATCAGCTCCTTTCTCGCCGCCTTATTACCGAGCGAGGCCAGCTCGGCCAGCTCGATCTCCCTCTCCCTTGACAGAAGTGGGATCCTCGTGATTTCCTTAAAATACATGTGAATGGGATCGTCGATCGGAAATGCGCCGTCATCAAAGACGGCCTCGGCCCGATCGTTTTTTTCCAACTCAAGCTCGGCCTCAATGGCTTGAAGCTGAAGCTCGTCCGGTAGGGCCTCTCCAAGCTCATTTGCTTCCGCGATCTCGTAGGCCTCGCTAAGATCCGCCTCGGAAACCGAAACATCATCTAAATCAGAAAGGAGCGAATCGCCGTCCATAAGCACGGTGTCGATCGTTGTATCTTTATCTAAGCTCATAAACTCTCCTAAATTTGTCAATCCTCTTTCCGCATCGACTGTATCAACGATTCCAGGTCGCTGAGCGAAGTCGTGCTTTCGGCCAGTGTGCGCTTGCGCATTGCCGATCGAAGCGCCTCCACGCTGTCGCGGAACGTCTGCTCGCCGTTATCGGTCAGACCCATGCGAGAGATCTTGATCTCTGTGATCCTCCCGATCTCCTCCTCGGTAAAGCGGGTGTTCATCTCCGAGGAGTCCATAGCATTGCCGTCGCAGCATTCCGATACGTAGGTAAAAATGCGCTTGCCGAGTGCCGTGAAGAAATCCTCCTCGGTCAAGCCATACTTGTCCTTTGCGGCCACACGATGCTCGGGGTACAGCATAAGGAGCGAAAGCACCGAGTTCTCGCAGTTGGAAAGCTGGGGATCCTTCACGCGGTCGGGATTCACACGGTCACCGTAGCCGGCCGCCGACTGACGGATCTCCTCACTACGCTCGCGCTTCTCGTTCTTTCTACGGCGCGCGATCAAGCGTTCAACGTCGCTGCGGATCCCCTTGACGTCTACCTCTAAGCGGCGCGAAAGCTCCGAAATGTAAATATCTCTTTCTGCCGCAGAATAAACCTCGGAAATGACGGAACAAAGCTCGGCAACGGCATTGATTTTTCCTTGTGGCTGGTGGATATCGTGCTTTGCAAGGGTCTTTTCCATATTAAATTCGAACTTGGTGCGGCTCCCCTCAACCAGACGGCGGAAGGGCTCAACACCAAATTTCCGAATGTACTCGTCGGGATCCTTGGCCCCCTCAATATGCAGGACGTGGACCGAAAGCCCCACCTGCTCCAGGAGCGAAAGGGCACGCGCCGTGGCCTTCTGCCCCGCCTCATCACTATCATAGGAGAGCACCACGCTCTTGGTATAGTGACTGATGAGGCGCGCCTGCTCGGGTGTGATCGCGGTACCAAGCGTGGCCACGGCGTTGGTAACGCCCGCCGCATGCATGGCGATGACGTCCATATACCCTTCGCAAAGGATCAGGCGCTCGGCACAGCTTTGCCTTGCAAAGTTCATAGCGTAAAGGTTTTTGCTCTTTTTGAAGACGGGGGTATCGGACGAGTTCTTGTATTTTGGCTGCGAATCGTCCAGCACACGGCCGCCAAAGGCGATGACGTTCCCTGAGACGTCAATGACGGGGAACATCACGCGATCGCGGAAGGATTGGTACAGAAGCCCGTTCTTTTCGCTTCGGCCGCAGAGGAAGGCGGCGATCAGCTCGTCCTCTTTAAATCCCTTCTCCAGGAAATACTGAAGGAATCCGCGGGGATCGTAAGGAGCGTAGCCAAGTCCGAAATGCTTGATCACGCTCATCGAAAGTCCACGGCGCCCCGTCAGATATTCCCGCGCGGCCGCCGCTCCGGGAGTATTGTCAAACAAGCGGGCGTGGAAATATCGCGCCGCCTCACGGTTAAGCTCCAAAATACGGGTACGGTCGTACTTAGGGGCGGTAGGATCGCCTCGGTCCTTGCGAACGACCGTGATCCCCACGCGCTTGCCGAGCGCCTCCACAGCGTCCTCGAAATCCATATTCTCGATCCGCTTCAGGAAGGTAATGGCGTCACCGCCGGCACCGCAGCCAAAGCAATAAAAGCTGTTGTCCTTGGTGTAAACGCAGAACGAAGGAGTTTTTTCACTGTGAAAGGGGCAAAGCCCCTTCATAAGTCCGCC
>JAFVYX010000226.1 GCA_017500625.1 Clostridia bacterium
ACAGCGTTTGAAAAATGAAATTGAGTTGTTGAAGCGACAGCAAAGATAGGAGGTGTTTAGATGTCTATCTATACTGACAAGATTCAGGATATGCTTGCAGCACTTCCCTCTTGTGGTCTTCCAGACGGGAAGCGGCACGCAGAGCAATATGAACGCCAACGAGGTCATCGCCGCGCGCGGCAACGAGCTTCTCGGCAAAAAGCTCCTCCACCCAAACGATGACGTCAATATGTCGCAATCCTCGAACGACACCTTTCCGACCGCCATGCACCTTGCGGCGGTGTGCGAGACCGAGGGGCGGCTCTTGCCCCCGCTCCGCGCGCTGATCGCCACGCTCCTCCGCCTGGAGGACGAGTGCCGCGGCATCGTCAAATCGGGGCGCACGCACCTTGAGGACGCCACGCCCATCGCCTTCTCGCAGGAGATCAGCGGCTGGCGCGCCTCCTTGGAGCGCGACCTTTGTGAGCTTGTGGCGGCGACCGACGGCTGCCGCGCGTTGGCGATCGGCGGTACGGCGGTCGGCACGGGGCTCAACGCCCCCCGTGGCTTTGGGGACGCCGTGGCGGCCGAGCTTTCGACCCTGCTCGACACGTCCTTTACCTCGGCCGAGAACAAGTTCTCCGCCCTCACGTCGCTCTCCCCCCTCGTCCGCGCTCACGCCGCCCTGAAGGCGCTGGCCGCCGACCTTTTCAAGATCGCCAATGACGTCCGCTGGCTGGCCAGCGGCCCGCGGTGCGGTCTTGGGGAGATCACGATCCCCGAGAACGAGCCGGGCTCCTCGATCATGCCCGGCAAGGTCAACCCCACGCAGTGCGAGGCGCTGACGATGGTGGCGGTGCAGGTCATGGCCAACGATACCGCCGTGACGCTGGCGGCCTCTCAGGGCAACCTCCAGCTGAACGTTTTTCTCCCCGTGACGATCCACAATTTCCTCTCGTCGGTGCGCCTGCTCTCGGACGCTATTGCCTCCTTTGACAAAAACTGTGCGAGCGGCATACGGCCAAACCGCGAGAAGATGCAGAAAAACCTCCACTCCTCGCTGATGACGGCCACCGCCCTCTCTCCCCTGCTCGGCTATGAGAAAACGGCGGCGCTTGTCAAGCTGGCCAACGAGCGCGGCCTGACGCTCCGCGAGGCGGTGATCCTTGACGGCGCGATGACCGCCGAGGAATTCGACGCCGCCTATCACCCCGAGGATATGGTGTAAAAGGTAAACCTTACTTTCCTTTTTGACAAAAATGGGGGCGCCCCCTGCCTGCTTTTGGCGGCAAGTCCCCAAGGAGTATCGCCTATGAAGCTCAAAAAAGCCCTGACCAAGAAGCGGCGCGAGAAGCTCCGCCGCGAGATCCTCTCCCTGCTTTCCGAGAGGCGCGGTCTTTTCCGCCGTGAGATCAACTCCCACCTTTCGGCCACCCATGGCATCACGGAGGCCGAGGCGCGGGACAACGCGCCCGACAGCCGCCGAAACCTGCTCTTTTCGGCCATTGGCACCGTGCTTTCCGACCTTACGCGGGACGGCACGCTTTTGCGGAGCGCCGAGGGGCGCTACACCCTCGAAAAGGACGCCCACGTGGCGGTGCGCGAGGCCGCCTGCCGCGATTTTCTGCTCACGTTCCTTGACGGCCGCGAGGCCACGCGGAGCGAGATCTACGCCGAAGCCGAGGCCCACTTCGGCACGGCGCTCACCCCCACCCTCTCGGACGATCACGCCCTGCGCTCGATGATGGGGGCGCTCCTTGACACCCTTTGGCGCGAGGGCGAGCTTACGAAAAGCGGCGACCTCTTCCGCCGCACGGTGTACGCCGAGGAATTCTTTGAAAGCGGCGATGACGAGCGCCTCCGCCGCCTCTACCTCTCGCTCCTCCACCGCCAGGGCGGTGCCTTCTTCGAGCGCTTCACCGTCTCGCTTCTTCGTGACTATTACCGCCGCACAGGGCGCACCGTGACGGTGGCCGAGGTCTCGGGCGGCGCCGACGACGGCGGCATTGACGGCCGCATCGAAACGCGCGATGCGCTCGGCTTTTCCGAGGTGGTGCTGATCCAGACCAAGTGCCGCCGCGAGCATCTCCACGTGACCGAGCGCGAGGTGCGCGGCTTTTACGGCGCCATGCGCGCCAAGGGCGGTACGCGCGGCATCTTTGTGACGACCTCCTATTTCCACGAGGCGGCAAGCCGCTTCTTCGACGCCCTGCCCGACTGCGTGGGCATCGACGGCGTGCGCCTCTTTGCCCTCGTCAGAGAATGCTCGTACGGCCTCCGCCACACGGCGGAGGGCTACACCGTTGACCGCAGCTTTTTCCGAGAATCGCTTTGATACAAAGGGAGCTAACGGCTCCCTTTGTACAACGATGCCGCCGCCTTGAGAGCGAGAAAATTCGGAGCAGAAATCGTCGCTTCCCGTCCCGAAGGCGTATTCTCATACGTCGAGCGGACGGGAACGGCGAAGCAAAAAAGGGAGCCAGCGGCTCCCTTTTTTGCTGTTTATGCCCGAAGTTTCCGCTCTCACTCTATAATTTCGTAGGAAAACATTTCATAGTGCAAGCGTGTTCCGATATCCGCCGACGGGGGCAGGAGCGAGAGGGCGATGAAGACCTCGTCGCCCGTGGCATCGTCGCGGAGAATGGCGTATTCCCCCTCGGTCCGCACGAGGGTATAGTTCTTCGGCTCCATATCACTCGAGGGCGTTGGTCGTGACGTAATCGACACCCATAGCCAAAACGCGGGCGGCGGCCTCGGGCGTGTCGACCGTCCAGCAGTTGACCTCAAGGCCCGCTCCGTGAGCCATCGCCACGATCTCGGGCGTGAGGTATTCATGATGGACGTCAAGGCCGATGCGGTTTTCAAGGCAATACTTCAGCACCCAATCGGCGTTCTCGGACGGGAGAAGCTGGGCCGCCGCCGTCGGGCGGAGCTTTCTCACCTCGAGAAGATTCTGCGGGTGGAAGCTGATGAAGAGGGTGTCCTCCAGGTGCCCCTCGCCTTCCAGGACGCCGATGATGCCCGCGATATGCTCGGGGGCGATATCGCCCTTCAGCTCGAGGACCGATTTTTTGCCGTAGCGGTGGCAGACCGAGACGTAGTCGGAGAGCGTCGGCACGACAAGGTCGGAGCGCGTTCTTCCCGTCTTGTCAAGGAGCCGCACGGCCTGAAGCTCGGCGAGCGTTGCGTCCTCCACCCTCATATCGACTCCCGCCGTACGGGCAAGGGTATCGTCGTGGCAGATGACGTATTGGCCGTCTTTTGTCACGCGGACGTCGGTCTCAATGCCCCAATAGCTGCGGTTGGCGGCGGCCACAAAGGCGGCCACGGTGTTCTCGGCCTCAAGAGCCGAGGCGCCGCGGTGGGCGATCATGCGGCAGGTGCCGCGCTCAATTTTAACGGTATCCATGGTATTCCTCCCAAGCTCTGTTTCTACCCCTATCATAGCACATTCTCTCCCCTTTTGCAAGCGCAAAAGGAAAAAAGCGCGGCCTTGTGATTGACAAGCCATAGCGGCGGTAGTATAATAGAGAAAAAAACAAAGGAGAACCCGAGTGAAGCGCTTTTTTTCCGAATTCAAGACCTTTATTTCCCGCGGCAACGTGGTGGATATGGCCGTTGGCGTGATCGTCGGCAGCTCGTTCACCGCGATCGTCAACGGACTGTCAAACAACGTCCTGAAGCCGATCATCAACTGGCTGCTTGCCCTCATCTTCGGGGCGGATTCTCTGAGCGAGGTCTATACCGTCCTAAAGCGGGCCGACCTCCCCGACGGCACCCTTGACCTTGCCAACTCGATCTACATCGACTGGGGTGCCTTCCTGAACGCGGTCCTCAACTTCTTCCTTGTGGCCTTTGTCCTCTTTATGATCGTGAGGGTCATCAACCGCGTTCGCACGCGCCACAAGGCGCTGACCGCGAGAATGCTCTCGGGCGTGCCGCGCCGCCGTGACCTTGCGGATATGCGCCGCCGCGGCGTGTGCCTTGCCGATCCCGACGCCGTCCGTGCCTACTACGCCGAGCGTGAAAAGGAAGAAAGAGAGGCCGCCGAGAAAAAGGCCGCCGAGGAAGCCGAAAAAGCGCGTCTTGAACGCGAGAAGAACCCGACTGCTGAGGATCTTTTGCGCGAGATCCGCGACCTTTTGAAGAAGGAGTGAGCTATGAAAATCTCTACCGAGATCAGCTCGGCCGCAAGGCACGTGGGCGAAGGGCGCGCCGTGGAGCTTGTTGCCGCCGCGGGCTTTGATGCCTACGATTTTTCGATGTTCGCCATGGTGTCCTTCGACTGGAAGACGGACACCGTCAAGGAGAGTGACCACCCGCTTGCGAACGCGGGCTACGCTGCCTTTGCCAAGGAGATCGCTCACGTGGCCAAGGAATGCGGCCTCGTCTGCAACCAGTCGCACGCCCCCTTCCCCTCGCGCGGGGCGTTGATCCCTTACCTCTACCGTGCCATCGAATGCACGGCCATTGCGGGGGGAGACGTGTGCGTCATTCACCCCGACAACAATAAGTCGGCCGAGGAGAACGCCGAAATGTACGCCCCTCTCCTTGAATTTGCCAAGGGGTGCGGCGTCCGCATTGCCACCGAAAATATGTGGAACTGGGACAGAGAAAAAAACGAGGCGCTCCCCGCCGCCTGCTCTCACCACGAGGACTTTTTGCGCCACCTGCTGGCCCTCGACGATCCCGCCTTTGTCGCCTGCCTTGACATCGGCCACGCCGAGATGCGCGGGCTTTCCACCACCGCGGTCGATATGATCAGAACGCTCGGGGCGCGTCTTGCGGCCCTCCACGTGCACGATAACGACCTTCACCTTGACAGCCACGCCATTCCCTTCTCCATGCAGATCGACTTCGCCGCCGTGGCCGCCGCCCTCCGTGAGGTGGGCTATACGGGCTACGTAACGCTGGAGTCCGAACGCCACCTCGCCTCCTACACCCCCGACACGGTCGCCGCAGGCCTTGCCGAAATGGCCGCCGCCGCCCGCCGCCTCGGCGCGATGATCGAGGGCTGACCGCAGAAAGGAGTCCCGCTATGAAAATCTCTACCGAGATCAACTCGACCGCTAAGCACGTGGGCGAGGTACGCGCCGTGGAGCTTGTTGCCGCCGCGGGCTTTGACGCCTACGATCTTTCGATGTTCGCGATGGCACCCGTCGACTGGCGGACCAACAAGATCATCGAGACCGATCACCCCCTCGCGGGGGCGGGCTACGCCGCCTTTGCCAAGGAGATCGCTCACGTGGCCAAGGAATGCGGCCTCGTCTGCAACCAATCGCACGCGCCCTTCCCCTCGGACGAGCGCATGGTCCCCTACCTCTGCCGCGCCATTGAATGCACGGCCATCGCGGGAGGTGACGTGTGCGTCATTCACCCCAACAGCAGCATCTCGATCGAGGAAAACGCCGAGATGTACCGTCCGCTCGTGGAGCTGGGCAAGTCGTGCGGTGTCCGCATCGCCACCGAGAACATGTGGAAATGGGACGCCGAAAAGGATTGCGCCGCCACCGCCGCCTGCTCGGACCACAAGAATTTTCCGCTTCAGCTTCAGGCGATCGACGAGGACGCCTTTGTCGCCTGCCTTGACATCGGCCACGCCGAGATGCGCGGGCTTGGCACCTCGTCGGTCGAGCTGATCCGCGCGCTGGGCCCGCGCCTTGCGGCCCTCCACGTGCACGATAACGACCTCTACCGTGACCGCCACGCCATTCCCTTTTCGATGCAGATCGACTTCGAGCCGATCGCCGAGGCCCTCCGCGAGGTGGGGTATACGGGCTACGTAACGCTGGAGGCCGAACGCCACCTCACCGCCTACACCCCCGACACGGTCGCCGCAGGCCTTGCCGAAATGGCCGCCGCCGCCCGTCGCTTTGCCGCGATGATCGAGGGAGAGTGACACAAATAAAAAACAAAAAAAGGAGCCGTGGCTCCTTTTTTGTTTTTCTGGATCGGGGGCAGTGAGCGTACGGCGAGGGGGGGAGCGGTAATTTATGC
>JAFVYX010000227.1 GCA_017500625.1 Clostridia bacterium
GAGGCAAAAAAATCCCCCTCGCAGGAGGGGGACCTTTTTTGCTTATTCGGCAGGAGTGAGCTTTACAATGGCATAGCCCGCGCCCGTTGAGGAGACCGTGATGCCGTCCGCGGTGATTGCGGAGGAGTGAACGGTGAAGCTGTCGCTTCCTTCCGTGACCGTGGCATTCATGCCCGTCATACAGTCGGGAAGCGCTACCGCACGCTCGCCCACCGTCTTGGTGGTGTGAAGCTGGAGATAGATGGTGTCACCCACCCAATACCAGTTGATCACGGTAAAGTCCTCGTCGGTGGCCACCGAGGGAATGCGGTAGGAAATGAATTCGAAGCGCTCGCCCGGCGTGGCCGTGTTGACCATCAGGAGGCGCGGATAGAGCTTAAAGGTGGTGTAAGTGTAAAGGAGGTGCGCGGAGCCGTTCTCCAGCTTGCTTCCGTAATACTCGCGGCGGACCTCGTTGCGGGCACAGCCGAACTCGGGATAATAGCCGAGGTTCATCGTCTTGGTGCCGATGGCGTCGGTCATGTGGAAGAAGGTGGTCGGGAGCTTGGTGACGTCCTCAAGGTCTCGGGCGTACACGTTGGCCTCCGTGCCCTTCTCCTGGAGCGTGGGGACGCCGTAATTGGTGCTGCCGGGGACGTAGACGTACTGGGAATTCGAGCTCATGGCCATCGATTGTACGCCGCGGATCGTGGCGCCGTACAGCTCGTTGAGAACGGTGTAATCGCTGTAGACCACAAGGGCGCCGTTCTTGTGGAAGCGGTAGGTGTCCTCGATCTCCATGTACCACTCGGTGATCTTTTCGGAGTGGTGGCTTTCGTTGTCGTTCTTGCCGGCATTGTCCATGAGGTATTCGAGAACGGCGGGGAGGTAGAGGATCTTATAGGTAACGTGCATATCCACAAACTCGGCCTCGTACACTCCCGTGGCCTCAAGATCGATCTCGGTGGTGCCGTTGAGGAAGGCACGCATCTTCACCTGGTTGACTGAGATCCAGAACTGCATCTGGTTGGGATCGGCGATCGAGTCGGCGCGTGCCGTGATCGCGGTCGTGTTCATGGCTCCCTCCACGTGAGTCAACTTTTCGCCGGACACGATGAGCTTTGCCTTCTTGGAGTAGCGGGAAAAATCGCCGTTTTTCATAGCGGCATCGTCAAACGGGCACATCCAAAGCAGGGAGGACTCCACCTTGACAAGGCAGAATTTCTGGCCCGAGTCGCTCACCCACACCGAGCCGATGTCCTCCTCGGTCTTGCCGACGTTCGGGATCTTGGCAATAAGACTGTAGCCGTGGTTGGCGCCGATCGAGGTGCCGTTGAAGTTCTGGCCGGTGATGTCGTCCCCGGCATCCTTCCAATGGGTGCCGCCGGTAAGCTCGGAAAGGGGCGTGGAGGAAGCCACCTCCGTCATGGATTTGAAATTGAAGAAGTTGTTGGAGTTGGGATTGCGGAGAACGGCGTCGTAGCAAAGGTCGATCCCGTCCTTCCACTCACGGGAGCGGAAGCGGAGCTTACCGTCCCCGGTCGCCAGGACAACGCCCTCGCCCGTCGGCGGCTCGGCACGGCCGACTCCCGTCGCCTCAGCCAAAAGCACGAGGGGCAACGTGTCCTTGAGGCCAAGCTTGGCGGCGCACAGAACCTGCCAGTTCTCCTCCGTTGCATCGGCCCACTCGAGATAGCCGTCCCTCTCGCGCAGGCGGAGTGTGACGGCGCTCGGCGCTGTTTCAAGGAAGATCCCCGCGGTGTTCGCTCCCGCCGAGTCTAAGAGGGTCAAGGTTAAAACACCGTCGCTAAGGGAAACCATCGTGGCCGCGGCCGAGTTGTAGCCCTCGCGCAGCTTTAGCGCGCCGAGGGACTGTGTGACACCGCTCCCGTAGGTGAGGCGGATCGCACCGGAGGAAAGCTCGGTGGCGCGCGTTATGCCGCCCTCTGAGGGACGAGAGGGGAGGGCGGCCGCTGCGGTGGTGGTCGTTGTCATGGTGGTCGTTGTCATGGTGGTCACCTCGCTTGTCGTTTGTGATGTGGCGGC
>JAFVYX010000228.1 GCA_017500625.1 Clostridia bacterium
AGGAACACGCCTGCGCCATTCAACCTTTCGGCGATGGCGGAATCCAAGAAGATGCGCTTGACGCCGCTTTGGGCATCGTCAAAATTGCCGTAAATACCCCGCACACCAACGTTGTTGCCCTCTTGGGTGGTCATCTGAAGCTTTTGGATACGGCTGACACCATCGGTAGGATAGAAGACAAGGATCTTGATGCCGTCCACGTCGCGATAGCCCTCAAGCGCCGCCTTGCCCGTATCGCCCGAGGTGGCAACGAGAATGAGGGCTGTGCGGTCCTCTCCCGTCTTTTTCAGGGCGCGGGAGAGCAGGCGGGGCATGATCTGAAGTGCCATGTCCTTAAAGGCCGACGTGGGGCCGTGCCAAAGCTCCAACGAGTACACGTCACCGTCGACCGGGCGCAAAGGTGCGGCGCCGCCGGGGAAACGACTCTCGGCATACGCTTCACGGCAATCCTCAAGGAGCTCCTCCTCGGTGTAATCGGTGAGATACAGGGAAAGGATCCTGGCGGCACGCTCGGGATAGGTCATTCCGGCAAGCGCGACCAGATCCTCCGCCGAGAGCGTGGGAATGCTCTCGGGCATATAGAGGCCGCCGTCGGGGGCGAGACCGTTTTTAATGGCTACGGCGGCGCTGACCGCCTCGCCGTTTTGGCTTCTTGTGCTTCTGTAGTTCATAACGTTACCTGTCTTATACATATTTACCGAGAAGCTTCTCGGCATTTTTACTGAAGAATTTTGCTATGACACGCTCGGCGTATCCAAGGCGTGCCATTTCGTTGGCAAGGTGCAAGAGGGCGCGTGTATTGGGAAGATCGGCTGGTGTCACATCGATCCCGTCGTAGTCGGTACCGAGCGCTACTGTGTCCTCGCCGCCAAGCGAAAGGTAATGATCAAGATGACGGAGAACGTCGGTCGCCGTGGCAGCCCCTCCTTTTGAGAGGTGCGGGGGATAGAGGGAAATGCCGCAAACGCCTCCCGAATCCCGTAGAGCCGTGAATTGTTCGTCGGTCAGGTTGCGGGTGTGAGGGCAAACGGCATGCGAATCCGAGTGCGAGGCAATAAAGGGGAGAGCGCGCTCGCGGGCGGCCTCGGCTACGTCCCAGAAGCCGGCCACTGAGGCGTGGGAAACGTCGGGCAGGATCCCTAGGGAAAAGCAATCGGTTAAAATCTCACGGCCAAAGGACGTGAGCCCCTTGTCGGTGTCGTGGGCGCCGCCGATGCAGGTGATCCCCCGCCAGTTGAGCGTAAGGATACGAACGCCGGCATCATATAAGATAGGAAGGCGCTCTCGCTTTCCTGCGAGCAGACGAGCGTCCTCCACCGCAAGCAAAGCAACGAATTCGGGAGAGAGGTGGGGGGCGATCTCCGACATGAGGTGCGCGCGGATAGCAAAGAAATCTTGCCAAGCCGCTTCATCGCTCAACATGGGATTGGAAAAAATGGCATATACGCGCCGAACCTCCGAGAAGCTTTCCGCATCTCGTGATGAGGCGCCCAGCATGGCGGAGTTGAAGGGGATTTTTTTGTAATAGAGCTCGGTTGCTGTGTCAACGTGAAGATCAAAAAGCCGCATCGGTCCCTCTTTCAAGGATAAAAAGCGTTTTTGATGTGTACGATCCGTTTGACTTTTGAGCGTCCGTTCTTTTTGGGGGGATCCAGATAGACCTCGATGACGTCCATGCGGACGTCTCCGCGCCAACCGATCCGTTTGGCGTATGCGCGCGCCGCCACAGAGAGGTTGTGCTGCTTTTGGGCGTCCACCGCCTGTGAGGGCGATCCGTAGGGAGAGGGGGAGTCCTCGGCACGCGTGCGCGCTTTTACCTCGCAAATGACGAGGCAACCGCGGTGGCGCGCGATGATGTCGATCTCCTTTCGGTAGAAAAACCAGTTGCGTTCCAGAATACGGTAAAGGCGGCGGCGCAGGTAACGGGCTGCCACCCGTTCGCCGAGGTCGCCGCGCAGGCGAGTCACCGTTTTTTCACTCATTTTTCGAGGAATTTCAGGAAAGAACGGCGGTGGATCGGCGTAGGGCCGTACTTTCGCACCGCTTCCATATGGGCGGCGGTGGGGTAGCCCTTATGGCCGGCAATGCCGTATTCGGGATAGAGCTTGTCGTGCTCAAGGCAGAGGCGGTCACGCGTGACCTTGGCAAGGATCGAGGCGGCAGAAATCGATGAGGACAGAGCGTCCCCCTTGACAATGCCTACCGCGGGGATCGGTATGTTTTTCACCGTGTTGCCGTCGATCAGCGCAAAGTCGGCCGTGGGCTGAAGCCCTAAAATGGCACGGCGCATGGCCAGCATCGTAGCGCCGAGAATGTTGTATTCGTCGATCTCCTCGGGAGAGGCGGAGGCAATGGAATAGGCCAGCGCTTTTTCTCGGATCACGTCAAAAAGCGCCTCGCGCTTCTTTTCGGACAACTTTTTGGAATCGTTAAGCCCTGGGATCTCCTCATCGTGGCGGAGAATGACGGCGGCGGCCACCACGGGACCGCACAGCGGTCCTCGGCCGGCCTCGTCAACGCCGCAGACGAGAGGATAGCCCTCGGCTATGTAATGCATTTCGTAGGAAAGATCAGGCATTGTCCTCGCTCCTTGTTGGCCACTCGAGAGTAATACGCCCCAGCGTACCCTTGCGGAATTCGTCAAGCAGAGTCTTGGCTGTTCTCTCGGTATCGATAACACCGCCCGAAAGGCGGAAGCCGCGGTGGGCGCCGATCGCCTCCATAAGCTCATAGGAGGGGAGCGCCAACTCCTCGGCACTCACTCTGTACCGTTCGACCAGTCGCTCGGGATAATGCTCGGACAGCGTGGTAAGGAGGCGGCAGGAGATCTCCTCCAGGTCAAGGATCTGATCCTTGATCGCGCCCGTGACCGCGAGAGCGAGGCCCGTGGCATGACTCTCAAACTTCGGCCAGAGAACGCCGGGCATATCGAGAAGATCCAAGCCGTCAAAGGAGGGGACCCATTGCTTGTTCACGGTAACGCCGGGGCGGTTCTCGACCTTGGCCTTTTTTGCGCCCGAAAGGCGATTGATGAGCGAGGATTTTCCCACGTTGGGGATCCCAACGATCATCGCGCGTAAGTGGCGGCCGGCCATACCCTTTTCCTGGTAGCGGTCCACCTTGTCGGCAAGAATGTCGCGGACAAAGGCGGGGACATTCCCGATGCCCTCGCCGCTGATACAGTCAACAGCGAGACAAAAGGCGCCGCGGCTCTCGTAATGGCTTTTCCATGCCTTGGTGGCGCCGGGGTCCGCGAGACTGCTCTTGTTCAGGATCTTAAGGAGTGGCTTGCCCTCGGTCAGCTTCCGTATCTCAGGATTTGACGAGCTTTTGGGAATGCGGGCGTCAAGAAGCTCAAGAACGATGTCGACGAGCGGCAGGCATTCGGCCATCAGCCGCCGTGTTTTGGCCATGTGGCCGGGAAACCACTGTATGCTATCGGCTTGCATCGTCAAATGCCTCCAAAGCGCGAAAAGGGAAGAATGCGAAAGAGGACCTTACCGATGACGGTGCGTTCATCGACCTCGCCGAAATAGCGGCTATCCAGCGAGGAGTTTCGGTGATCCCCCATAAGAAAAATGTGTCCCTCGGAGACCGTGACGGGAGCCATTTCGGCACGACTGTCATAGCCGTCGCGGAGGACGTAATCCTCCTTCAGCGGGGCGCCGTCGACGTAAACGACACCGCCGATGACAGCGACCGTCTGTCCCTCGGTGGCGATCACGCGCTTAATGATCGCCTCGTTTCTTTCCAGCTCGGCATAGGCATCGGCAATGTCGTCCTCGATCTGCACGACCACAACGTCGCCCGCCTTCGGGGTGTAGAAGAAATCGGAGATGAGGAGACGCTCGCCGTCCGAGAGCGTTCCCTCCATTGAGCCCCCGGCCACAACGGTTTGACGGAAGAGAAAGAGGGAGCAGAGAAGGATAATAGACAGCGTGACGAGAACGAGCTCAGTAAAGTCGAAGATCTCGTGCGGCCGATTTTTCTTTCTGGCGGCAGCGCGTTCCTCGATCTCGCGGTCGATCTCCTCATAGCTGATCTGGTTTTCGTCCATAATGCGCTCCTTTATTTTTTGTTGGGCTTTTTACCGAGAAATATCTCCATAAGATCGGTGCCGTCCGCCAGGTAGCGGCGGCAGGCCGCGGCGGAGGCCTCGGTGAAGGGGGAAACGCCCATGTGAGGCTTGTCGCTCTCGTAGATCATATACGGCACGGGATCCATGGTGTGCGTGCGACGTGCGATCGGCGTGGGGTGATCGGGCAGGACGAGCACGCGGTAGGGCTCGGCGGTCGATTTCAGGTATTCGCAAACGGGGGCCAGGATCTCACTATCGATCTTTTCGATCGAGAGGACCTTGTTCTCTATCTCGGCACGATGCCCGCATTCGTCGGGTGCCTCCACGTGAATATAAACGTAATCCTGGCCGCGGGAGAAGGCATCAATGGCCGCCTCGGCCTTGCCGCGGTAATTGGTGTGAACGTTGCCGGTTGCGCCTTCGACGTTCAGCACCTCCATACCAGCACAAAGGCCAATGCCCTTGATGAGGTCCACGGCAGACACCACGCTCCCCTTGAGCCCCCATTTTTCATGGAAGGAGGGAAGCGCCGGCTTTTTGCCGGGGCTCCAAAGCCACGCGGAGTTGGCGGCCTTAAGGCCGCGGCGGCGGCGCTCGACGTTCACGGGGTGGTCCTTGAGGACCTCGTAGCTGGCGCGCAGAAGGCGCTAGAAGGGCTCGCCGTCGGCGCCCTTGGGGAGATGATCGGCGATCGTTTCTCCAATGATGTCATGCGGGCGAGAGAAGTTGTAGTCCTCCTTGGCATTCTTCCAAAGGAGGCAGTGGCGGTAGCTGATGCCGGTATAGAGATGACGTTCCGCGTTGCCGAGCGCCGCCTCCAGCGCCTTGACAAGCTGGTCTGCCTCGGGAGTCGTGATCTCGTCGGCACTGTGATCCAGCATAACCTTCTCCTCGTACGGCTCCTCTTCGCTGAGAGCCACGAGGTTGCAGCGCAGGGCGGTATCGTCCTCGGCCATGGAAAGCCCCATGCTCATCGCCTCAAGGGGCGAGCGCCCGTGGGAGTAGGTGCGCGGGTCATAGGAGAGAATGGCAAGGTTGGCCGTGTCGCTCTCTGGCACCATTCCCTCGGGAACGTTGGAAACGGTACCGACAAGCGCCGCGCGGCTGAGCATATCGAGGTAGGGCTTCTGCGCCACCTCCATGGGAGTACGGTCGGAAAGCTCGGGGATCTTGTAATCCGCCATTCCGTCATAGACAACAACGAGATATTTCATAGAAGACTCCAAAAGAATATATTAATCGATAGTATTATAGCATAAAAAAAGCACGTTTACAATGGATAGAAGAAAAAAGTTTTTCGAAAAAATTGAAAAAACCCCTTGATTTTTAGGACACGCTATGATATGATAAATCGGTGGCCGTGTTTTTTCGGTCGCATAATTATTTTGGAACAGTCCGCTGCGATGCTCCGTAAGAATGTTCTGTATTTAAGGAGGGCCATTATGGATAAGATCCAGGCTTTTGTAAGCGAGCAGTTGAAGAAGGAGGTTCCTCAGTTCTCCGTTGGTGACGTTGTGCGTATCCACAACAAGATCAAGGAGGGCTCGAGAGAGCGTATCCAGCTTTTCGAGGGTACCGTTATTGCCAGACATGGCGGCGGCATCTCCGAGACCTTCACCGTGCGCCGTATTTCTTACGGTGTCGGGCTGGAAAAGACTTTCCCGCTCCATTCCCCCAACGTTGTCAAGGTTGACCTTGTGCGTGCCGGTAAGGTCCGCCGCGCCAAGCTCTACTACCTGCGTGACAAGGTTGGCAAGGACGCCAAGGTCAAGGAAAAGATCTGATCGGGCAAGTACAATTTAATCAAATGAAAAAGGCGGTTTCGAGAGCTATTCTCAAAACTGCCTTTTTCGGAATTTTATGTCTTTTGGGGTCAGGCCATAGTCTCGGAAAGCTTCTTTCCGCCGATGAGGTGAAAGTGGAGGTGCTTCACGGATTGACAGCCGTCCTCACCGCAGTTGGTGACAACGCGGTAGCCGTTCGCAAGGCCCAGTGCCTCGGCGATCCTCGGGATCGCTTCAAAAATAGCGCGGACAGCATCAGCATTTTCAGCCGTGATCTCCTGCGCGGAGGCGATGTGTGCGCGAGGGACGATCAGGACGTGCGTGGGGGCCTGGGGCTGAATGTCGTAAAAGGCATTTACCGCCTCGTCTTCATACACCTTTTTCGAGGGGATCTCGCCCGCAATGATCTTACAGAAAAGACAGTCCATAGGGTTTCTCCTTTGCATTGTTTTTTGTAAAAAGTATACCATGATCTTTTGAAAAAATCAAGCGGTATGCGAGCATATCGCAGAAAGGAGCGCTATGCCTGAGCTGCTTTCCCCGGCCGGGGATCCCGAAAAGCTGAGAGCTGCCGTTCGGTTTGGCGCCGATGCCGTGTATCTTGCAGGGCCGCGCTTCGGCATGCGGGCGGCGGCCGGTAATTTTGACGACGATGCGCTGGCTGAGGGGATCGCCTACGCCCACGCCCACGGCGTCAAGGCATACGTGACCGTCAATACAGCGCCGCGGACGCAGGAATATCCGGCGTTGGAGGAGTACCTCGGGACGCTTGGCGCAATCGGCCCCGATGCCCTGATCGTTGGGGATATCGGCGTTCTTTCGGTTGTTCGTCGCTGCCTCCCGAAGGTGCCGATCCATATCTCGACGCAGGCCAACGTCGTGTCTCTGGAGACGGCCCGCGCCTTCGCCTCTATGGGGGCCTCGCGCATCGTTCTTTCCCGCGAGCTTTCCCTTGAGGAGATCCGTGCGATCCGCCGCGGCCTTCCCGATGACGTTGAGCTTGAGACCTTCGTCCACGGTGCGATGTGCGTTTCCTACAGCGGTCGTTGTCTGCTGTCCAATTACCTCGTCGGCCGCGATGCCGGTCGCGGTGCCTGCACCCAGCCCTGCCGTTGGAAATACCGCGCCGAGCGTGTTTCTGCCGTGCTGTACGAGGAGAAACGGCCAAATGAGCCGATCTCCGTGTATGAGGAGGGAGGAGAAAGCTTTTTTATGAGCAGTCGCGACCTTTCGATGATCGAGCATGTGGGAGAGCTTTGCGAGGCGGGCATCGCCTCCTTTAAGATCGAGGGGCGTATGAAAAGCGCGTATTACACCGCCGTGATCACCAACGCGTACCGTATGGCGATCGACGCGTGGGAGCGCGGAGAAACGGTGGATACCGCGGCTCTGTGCGCCGAGGTAGAGAGTGTCAGCCACCGCGATTACGATACGGGCTATTTCTTTGATTCTCCTCATACTCACGCCAAGATCTCCGAGCGTGACGGCTATCTCCGCGAAAAGGCATATTTTGCCCGTGTTTTGGCATACGATGAGAAGACGGGACTGGCGCTTTTGGAGCAAAAGAACAAGCTTTCGGTCGGCGACGGTGCGGAGCTGCTCGTGCCGGGGCGTGTGGGCGAGGACTACAACGACACCGGCAAGTACAAGATCCTGGTATTCTACCCTGGCCATAGGGAGAACAACTCCTTCAGGCTTTTTGATC
>JAFVYX010000229.1 GCA_017500625.1 Clostridia bacterium
CAGATGCAGGAGGACATATCGGCCACCAGCGGCACGTTGCCGGTCTCGGGGATGTAGTAGAACTTCGTGCCGTAGATGGTGTTGTTGAAGCACATATGCACGTAGTCGGCATCGGGGCGGATGTCGCTTGCCTTCACCTCGGGGACCGCCGTGAAGTTGGCGCCCGCGGAGGAGGCGGCACAGGCGATGTCACCGTACTTCTTGGCCTCCTGATAGGCCTTCTTCGAGAACTGGCCCGAAACGATGTAGTCGGCACACTTGTGGTCGGAGAGCAGGTTCAGGGGCACCATCGCAAACTGGAGCGAGGCACCGCCCTGCAGGAACAGGACCTTGTAGTTTTCGGGAATGTTCATGAGGCGACGGAGCGAGGCCTCGGCTCCCTTGATGATGGGCTCGTAATCGGCGGAGCGATGGCTCATCTCCATGACCGACATGCCGGTGCCCTGATAATTGAGGAGATCGGCTTTGGCTTGCTCCAGCACCTCCATAGGAAGCATAGAGGGGCCGGCAGAGAAGTTGAATACTCTTTCCATGGCGTTTTGCGTCAAGCGACGCGTCCTTTCCTAAAATTCATCTTTCGCGCAGGCGCGTTTATGATTATACATTTTATATTATATAACAAAACACAAAATTCGTCAATCGCTTTTTTGCCTGACGGTGGAAACTTTTTGAGCAAAAACCCCCGTGAGTTTGTCGCTTTTTAACAATCGGTGAGGAGCGCGTACAGCTCCTCCCGTGCCATTCCGTCAATATAGCGGGACACCGGCAGGGACAGCACTGCCTCACAGGGGCGCCCGACAAGGGCGGCCTCCAGCTCCTCCACAGGCCGTGCACCGAAGAAATCACCCGAAAGGGCGATGCCCTCTATGACGTCGCCAAGAAGAGTCATCTCGGCCTGTACCACGCCAAAGGGATAGGCACGGCGGCGGCTGACCGAATACTCGGTGAGAAAGCGCCGCTCGGAAAGAAGCCACTCGCGGCTGCCGTTGCGCTTGTAAAGCTCCCCGACCTCATCGACGCTCGGCGCCTCGCCCCGCGTCGCCCCGAGGCGGGAGAGGGCAAAGGCCTCGATGCGGTCGCAAAGCTCGGTAACGCTATGGCAGTCGGTGAGCCGCTCCTTAAGGTTCATGACCCGCCCCGCATGCGAGCCCACCGCGCGGTGCGAGAGCTTCTCGCGCCCCGCGCGAAGCACGGCCGACATCACGTCGACGTCGGTATCGTAGAGCAGGGTGCCGTGGTGCAGGACCCGCCCGCGGGCGACCGCCTGCGCGCTTCCCGAGATCTTGCGCCCCTCGCATTCCAGGTCATTGCGTCCCGAAAGCTCGGCGCGAACGCCAAGCGAGGCGAGCGCCAGCACGATCGGCTCGGTAAAGCGAGCGTAATCGAGGGCGGCGCCTCCCCCTCGCGCGATCACGGTGTAGTTGAGATTTCCAAGATCGTGGTACACGGCGCCGCCCCCCGTCAGACGGCGGGCAAGGGCGATCCCGTGTGCCTCGGCATAGCCGAGGTCCACCTCGGCGTAGGCGTTTTGGTTTTTGCCGATCACCACCGCACTGCGATTTTGCCACAGCATAAACACGTCATCGTCGGCGGTGCGGAAAAGATGCTCCTCGATCGCCAGATTGAGGTGGGGGTCGGTCGAGGTCAGGCGCAGATACTTCATAGGCCTCCTAAAGAGAATTCGGGCATATCGCTATGCCCGAATTCCTTGGGTATTTCACACGCCGCGCTTGGCGCGCTCGATTTTTTCAAGATCGGTGAAGTTGGTCTCGGCAACGTGGCCGGGCAGGGGCATGATCTTCTCGTGCAGAGCATCGATGATCCAGCTCGCCTGCGGGAAGAAGCTCTTCTCCAGCTCAAAGGCGGGCGTGATCCAGTTGCGCGAGCCGACGACCACGGGCGGGCCGTCGAGGTAGTCGAAGCACAGCTCGGTGATGTTGGACGCCATGTCGCGCATGACCGAGTTTCTCTCGCAGGCATCGCCCACGATCAGCACCTTACCGGTCTTCTTTACCGAGGCGACGACCTTCTCGTAATTGAAGGGCACGATCGAGCGCGAGTCAATGACCTCGGCCGAGATGCCGTACTTCTCCTCGAGGATCTTGGCGGCCTCCATGGCGCGGTAGAGAACGGCGCCGATGGTGACGATGGTCACGTCCTTACCCTCGCGCTTGATGTCGGGCTCGCCGAAGGGGATCTCAAAGTGGCCGACGGGAACACCGTCCGCGCGGAACTCCTCGCCAAAGCCGTACACTCTCTGCGACTCAAAGAAGACGACGGGGTCGGTGCCCTCGAGAGCCGAGGTCATCAGGCCCTTGGCGTCGGTGGGCGTCGAGGGGAAGACCACCTTCAGACCGGGGATATGCGAGCAAAGCGCCGTCCAGTCCTGGCTGTGCTGGGCGCCATACTTGGAGCCGACCGACACACGGAGGACGATAGGCATCTTCAGAATGCCCGCACTCATGGCCTGCCACTTGGCCATCTGATTGAAGATCTCGTCGCCGGCACAGCCGATGAAGTCGGCGTACATCAGCTCAACGATCGCGCGGCCGCCGCACATGGCGTAGCCGACGGCAGAGCCGACAATGGCGGACTCGGAGATCGGGGAGTTGAAGAAGCGGTGGTAGGGAATGGCCTCGGTCATCTTCTTGTAAACGCCGAAGGCGCCGCCCCAGTCACGGTTGTCCTCGCCGTAGGCGATGAGGGTGGGATCCTCGTAGAACTTGTCGATGATCGGCTCGAAAAGGCCGTCCGTCACGTTGTACATCTTCATCTTGGAGACGGGCTTGCCGTTTTCGTCCTTCGCGGTGCGGATCTTACCGGCGATCTCCTTGACGCGGGGGCACTCCTCCTTGGGCATCATAACGTCGGGCTCGCGGGTGGGATCCATGCTCTTGACCTTCTCGTTCGAGAACATGATGGAAGCAATGGCCTCGGGCTCCTTGTTGAGGTCCATACGGGGCGAGATCTCGTCGTTGATCGCCAGCTTCATGACCTCGGTCATGCGGGCGGTGATCTCCTCGTGCATCGCGGCGAATTCGGCCTCGGTGGCAACACCGCCGAGAATGAGCTTCGTCTTGAACGCGAGGATCGGGTCGGCGTTCTTCCAGGCCTCGATCTCCTCGGGGGTACGGTAGGTGGAGGAGTCGGAGGGCGAGTGGCCCGAGAC
>JAFVYX010000004.1 GCA_017500625.1 Clostridia bacterium
CGCGTAACAGGCGGGCGGTATCATAGACGTCAGCCAGCTGACGGACACCGTAAATACCACGCACCAATACATCACGATGGATATCAAGGCCGAGATCCCCGGTATGGGAATTCAGACCGTTGGTAGGGCCATCTTCTACAACATGAACTACGGCAAATAAATCCCAAAAGAAAAAGCAGGGGAATTTCCCCTGCTTTTTCTTTCTCTAACGTCAGCAACGTCAAGCGGGGAAACCGATGTTCTGTAAACAAAACCTTGCGTTTATTTCGCTGCTTTTGGAGGAATTCTCCTCAACGCGCGGCCAACGGGCCGCGCGCGTAGGAAAGCGGATACATTGAAAAAGTGGCGAAAAAACAAAAAACCATTGACAAAACAGAAATCGCGTTGTATAATGGTTTTATCCTGCATATATATAAGGATAAAATCACATACCGGCAAAGCATTCGAAAGAGTGTGACGCAAAGCTATAGGGGCTTCGTTTTCAAGCCAGCCAGTTGCATTTTTTTGCGCTTGGGCTGGCTTATTTGTTTTAATGTAGAAAATTTGCGACGCGAGGAGGGGAGAGCATGAAACTCGGCGATAAGGTCAAGGCGCTCGTTGAGAGCGGCGTTGCTCCCCTGCTTCTCCACTATGAACCGGTCCGCTTTTTTTCCTCGCCCGAGTCGCTTTTGCGCACCTTCCTCGTCATCAACAGTCTGGAGCTTGGCACTCTCACCATGCGGGAATACCGCTACGTGGCGCGCCGCACGAAGCAAGGCGATCGCCTTGTAGAGCGGCATCTCCGCAAGCTCTGCCGTGAGATCCCCACGCTCCTTGCCGAGCGGCCGCAGGTCACGGCGTTTACCGTGCCCGTGTACGCCCGCTTGCTCCGTGACGGCGTGCTGGCCAAAATGATACTGGAAACGCTCACCCTCTTTCCCTCAGTCGCGCCCTCGCTTCTTTGCATTGAGCTGTCGGCGGACATTCTTTACGAGGATATGGAGGAGGCCACGGCCCGCATCGCCGAGCTTCGCGCGATCGGCGTCAAGGTGGCGATCAGTGAGGTGGGGGACGAGTTCTGCCCCGTATTCCGCCTGACGTCGGTGGCGTTCGATTATGCGTTTCTCGATCCCTATGCGACCTCGACTCTCGGAGGAGAGGGCGCTGAGCGCATCGCGGGTAGTCTTGTCGGCTTCCTGCATTACTTAAAGGTGAAGGTCGTTGCCCCTCTTTTGGATTCCGAGGAGCAGCGCGCCGCTGCCGAGGCGGTCGGCTGTGACGGGTACACCGTCGGTGCCGAGCCCGCTCTTTTGGAGGTGAACGCCTATGGCGGGAAGTGATAACGAAAGACGCCTGTCGATCCTCCGCCGTACGGCAAGTGAGGTCCGCAACTATTCGGTAACGATGCGGCTGCTTTCGATCGTGCTTTTGATGCTCTTGCTGGTGACGGGTGTCTTTTATGCCGTTTCGGCGCTCTATAAGAGGTCGGGCAGCTTCACGGTCGGAGTCGACAAGGTGGATATGATCAAATACGGCCTGACGCTCTCGGAGCACGCCGACCTCTCCTATAACACCTCGCACCTCAACGCCAAGATCTCCGAGGACATCACCAACATCGCGGGAGAGACGATCCCCAAGAACGTCGATAGCATCGACGGCGACCACAGCGGCCGCAATTACATCGCCTACACCTTCTACCTGCAAAACGCGGGTGAGGTCGCCTTCCCCTGCGAATACACGCTCACGATGAGCAACATCACAAACGGCCTTGACGAGGCCATTCGCCTGCGGCTGTACGTGGACGGCACACCCACCACCTACGCCAAGACGAAGAGCGACGGCTCGGGCCCCGAGCCGGGCACGGTGGAATTCTATTCCGCCAACGCCATGGCGCGCGGTCGCTTTGAGGATCTCCGCCCGGGAGACTCCCAGCGCTTTACCGTCGTCATCTGGATCGAGGGCAACGATCCCGAGTGTCTTGATTGGCTGATCGGCGGTCAGCTGAGAGTCGAGATGGACCTTCGCGTGGCCCACTGATATCGGTTTCCATTCCGTTTTCGGAAGCAAATAAATATTTCATACAGAGGAGAATGTAAGAAATGAAACTGTCCCGCAAGCTTATCCCCGCATTTGCTATGCTGCTGGTGTCGGCCGTTATGCTGACCACCGCATCGTACGCCTGGTTCTCGATCAACGACAGCGTTACCGCCGAGGGCATGAACGTCCGCACCACCGCGGCCGATAACGTCCTTATCGCCGAGTCTACGCTCGGCAAGACCGACGAGGAGGACGACGCCAACTTCGGCACCACGCTCGAGGTCGACGGTCTTGAGGCTCTCCTGAACCCCGTTTCCACCATCAACGGTACGAGCTTCTTCTACACCGCGGGCACGAACGTCAAGGGTGACGGCTCGGTCAAGGAGGTGGCGTATTCGGCGTACAACGACCTCTCCTTTCAGTCCGCCGGTGCCGTTGGCTACGTGGATTACATCTTCCAGGTCAAGGTCACCAACGCTCAGGCCGAAACCCAGCGCGTCATTCTCAACGGGCTGACCCTTACCTACGGCGAGACCTACCCCACGGGCTCCGAAAACGCTCATAAGGCCTTCCGTGTCGCCGTCTTTGCCGAGACGCTTGGCGTCGGCGCCTTCACGGAAGGCGTCGGCGAGTTGAAGACCATTCTCGCCCCCTCGGGTGCCGAGTATCAGACCGGCGGTACGAACGGTTCTGCCGTCAACTCCACAACCAGTGTGGCTGCCGTCACCAAATTAGGCACCGCGGCGATCCTCGGTGAGGTCGCGGCCAACTCGACCGATTACGTCAAGGTCGTGGTCCGCCTCTGGCTGGAGGGTGAGGATACGACCTGCAAGAACGAGACCTTTGCCAACCTCGCGGGTGAGCCCGGCTGGAACCTCTCGCTGAGGGTCGCTCTGGAGAAGACCTCGGTGGAGCTGGTGAATACTGGCGCCGTCAAGAACCTGGCGACGGCGACCACCCCGTGACCGTTCCGAAATACAGAGGAGGATAATGCCTTATGAAACATTCCCGTAAGCTGATCCCCGCCATCGCGCTGCTGGTCCTTTCGGTGGTGCTGATGACGACCGCGACCTTTGCGTGGTTCTCGATGAACTCGCGCGTTACCGTCACCGGTATGCAGATGGAGACCGAGGCGGGCGACAACGTGATGATCGCCGCCAACGCCACCAAGACGAAGGAAGCCACCCTGACGAACTTCCGCAACGCTCTCGTTCAGACGCCGAGCGTTGCCAAGCTGCGCCCCGTTTCCTCGGTGGACGGCGCGAGCTTCTTCTACGCCAAGGGCCTGCAGGTCAACGGCGGCGGTGCCGCCAGCGCTCCTGCCGGCTACGATCCCTACGTTGCCTACGATAAGAGCAACCCTGACTCTGTCACGGCCTTCAAGAAGAACTATCGCCGCACCTCGGAGGCCATCGTCGGCTATACCGAGTACGCCTTCCAGGTCATGGCCGTGAATGCCGAGGGTACCGTGGCCAAGGATCTTGTCATCGACTCTCTGGCCCTGACCTACAGCGGCTCGACCAACGTGCAGAAGGCCTTCCGTGTGGCCGTCTTTGCCGATGAGTTTGAGAGCGATACTCTCACCACCGAGACGCTCGTTACCATTCTGCGTCCCTCGGGTGCCGAGTACTTCACCACGAACTCGGCCGTGAACGGCACCACTGCCACCTCCAAGGCCGTCGTGCAGAAGGGCAATCAGCCCGCCACGCTGGGCAAGGCCGTTCCCGCGGGTGCCACCAAGTTCTACCGCGTGGTCGTTCGCGTTTGGCTGGAGGGCGAGGATACCACTTGCACGAACTCCACCTTTGCTAACCTTGACGATACCTGGTCGCTCGACCTCTCGGTCTCCTTCAAGGATAGCGATCACACCCCCGTCACCTCGCTGAACGGCGCGGTAAGAAACGTTGAGCTCCCGGCCAACTACGTCGTGGGCACCGCCGCACAGCCGATCGACACCACGCTCTATTATCCCATTCTGAACGGTGATGCTCCCGTGGCGGTCGACGGTATGACGAATGCTTACCTCTACACCACCTCGCCCGCCGGCACGGCACTCTCTTCCGTGACCGACTTCTACGCGCTGACGCTCGATACCGTGAACAGCGTGTACCAGTATCCCGTCAACGTCACGCCTCAGTAC
>JAFVYX010000230.1 GCA_017500625.1 Clostridia bacterium
CTCCTCAAGGTAGGCGATCACGCCGTCCAGCACCGCCAGGGCGCCCTCGCTCATACGGTCACAGCTGAAGTCGGCCCTCTCGAACGTCTTGGCGTGGATCTTATGCATCGTCGAGCAGGAGTTGGCCACGGTGGCCACCTTGTAGGTATCAAACTCCTTCCACCAGTAGAGGGGGGCGGTGATGTCCATGGAGACAAAGATCTGGCGAAGGTACTTGCGGTGGTCGCTCCCCGACACCGAGAGGCGGTGGCAGAGCGAGCGGTCGTTCTCCCCGAGGATATAGTTCCCCTCCCCGTCGTAATAGCTGTCCGAGCGGTCCCAGCTGTTCATCGGGTTTCTTGCGCCGCGAACGGCGTTTTCCATATTCATGACCGAAACTCTTTCCACAGTGATCATAGCTCTGTCTCCTTATCTACTATGTATAATTATAGTAATACTATTCGTAGCATACCACAAACGCCGCCCTCTTGTCAACCCGATGACGAAAATTCCGCCGCCGCGAAGGGGCAAAAACTTGTTTTGGGGTTGCACTTCTCCCATGGCGGTGCTATAATACTGTATAGCTACTTTGTAGCTATCGCAAGGAGGTGGGGGTATGAGCACAGCTGTACGCCGTCTTTTCGGCGGCAAGCGCCACGATCGGGATATGACCGAGGGCAGCATTGCGAAAAACCTTTGGCTCTTTGCCCTGCCCCTCATGGTAGGAAACCTCTTTCAGCAGCTGTACAACATGGTGGACACCTGGACGATCGGGCAGACGGGCAACAGCGGTGCCTATGCCGCTGTCGGCAACGTGGCCGCCATCATCAACATTCTCATCGGCCTTTTTTCGGGCCTTGCCAGCGGCGCCGGCGTTGTCATCTCGCGCTATTACGGCGCCCATGACGAGGAGCGGCTCTCCCGTGCGGTGCATACGGCGGTGGCCATGACGCTTGTCCTTTCGGCCATCTTCACGGCGGTGGGCGTTCTTCTGACGCCCTCCATTCTGCGCCTGATGCTTGGGGGCGAGGAGAACGAGGTGTTCGCCTACGCCAAGGAATATCTGACCATCTATTTTACGGGCCTTGCGGGGCTTCTCATCTACAACATGGGCGCCGGCATCCTCCGCGCGGTGGGAGACTCCCGCCACCCCTTCTATTTCCTTTTGGTGTCGGCCGTCACCAACATCGTCCTTGACCTATTGTTTGTGTTTTCCCTCGGTATGGGGGTGGCCGGCGTGGCGCTCGCCACCGTCATCGCCCAGGCCCTCTCGGCGGTGCTTACCGTCATAACGCTTCTGCGCACGCCGTCCGCGGTGCGCGTAATGCCGAGGGCGATCGGCATTGACACAGCGATCCTAAAAAGGATCGTCATCATCGGCATTCCCGCGGCGATCCAGCTGGCGCTGACCGCCTTCTCCAACGTGTTCGTGCAGTCCTACATTGCGGGCGTCAACGTCTCCTCGGTGGCCGATCAGACGGCGGTGCTGGGGGGCTGGACCACCTACTCAAAGATCGATCAGTTCCTCTTTCTTCCCTCGCAATCGCTGGCCCTCGCTGCCACCACCCTGGTGGGGCAGTGCCTTGGCGCCGGGGACGCCGGGCGCGCGCGGCGAGGCGTTTGGACCGCCTGTCTTCTCTCGCTCTCTGTCACCGTGCCGGCCACAGGCCTCATTATGCTGACCGCCCCCACTCTTGCGGGCATCCTCACCGCCGACGCCGCGATCGTGGAGTACGCAACGCTGCTTCTCCGCTATATCACGCCCTTTTACGTCTTTACCTGCCTCAACCAGACCTTTGCCTCAGGCCTGCGGGGCGCCGGCAACTCGGCAGCGCCCATGGTCATTATGCTCTCGGCCTTTGTCGGCTTTCGCCAGCTGTATCTCTTTATCGTATCGAGCTACATCTCCAACGACCTCTTGCCGATCGCCTTCTCCTACCCTGCGGGCTGGGCCCTGTGCTGCCTCTGCCTTTCCGTGTATTATATGTTTTATAAATTCAAGGCCGAGGCGCCCGCCCCTGCCGAAAAAGAAAAGGAAGGTTCCGCCGCATGAAAAATCTCTTCAAAAAGCTCTGTGCCTTTTGTCAAAGGAACAAAAAGACCATTGTCACCTTTCTTGTGATCCTTCTCGGCGTTGTCGCCGTCTCGGCGCTGACCGCGGGGATCCTCGCCGCCTTTGACATCATCTACTTTGAGGGGCTGGATCCGAAGTTCAATACCGCCCTTTTCGAGGATTTCAAGAACGAATGGTACGGCGCTCTCCTCTTTGTCGTTCTGCAGACCGTCCTCAGCATGCTCCTTTGCGTGATCCCCGGCATCTCGATGGCGTTCATTCTCCTCAGTCAGACCGTCCTCTACCCCGTGGCGTGGCAATCCTTCCTCCTTTGCTTTGTGAGCGTTGTGACCGCCTCGACCTCGATGTACCTCATCGGTCGCTTCGGCGGATACGCTCTGTGCTGCAAGCTCCTCGGCAAGGAGGACTGCGACCACGCCCTTACGCTGCTCCGCAACAAGGGCACCTTCTTCTTCCCCTTTATGATGCTCTTTCCCTTCTTCCCCGACGAGGCCCTCACGATGGTGGCGGGCACCGTCAAGATGAAGCTCTCCTGGTTCATTCCCTCGATCCTTGTGGCGCGCGGCATCGGCATCGCCACGATCACCTTCGGCCTTTCGGCCATTCCCTTTGACCGCTTCACCACCGCCTGGCATTGGATCGGCTTCGTTCTGCTCGTGGCCGCGGGGGTCGGCGCGATCTTCTTCGGCGCACATAAGTTCAACAAGTACATGGAGCGCCACAGCGCCAACTATTCCGGCGACGCCCTCATCGAGCGTACCAAGCGCGACGTGAACTATCCCGGCACCAGCGAGTTCAATACGGGTCTGGCCTTCACGCTGTACCTGTATTCCTCCGAGGAGCGCTCGGTCAACGATCTGAAGTTCTCCACCAGTCCGCAGGGTACC
>JAFVYX010000231.1 GCA_017500625.1 Clostridia bacterium
ACGGATACGATCTTGAAACATACTATCCCCAGTATCTCGTTCTTAATCGCGGAATCGGCGGTGAAACGACCCTTGGCCTTGAAAAACGCCTTAAGGTATCGGTTTACGATCTAAAGCCGAAGGTGGCCGTAATGCTTATAGGGGCCAACAACCTGGATACGATGTTTGATAACTATGAAAACATTCTGAAGGGCTTTAAGGAAAACCTGCCAAATACCAAAATCGTATTGCTATCGCTTACCTCTATGAGTGGGGAATGGGGCAAAAACAATCAAAAAGCCGCTTATAACAATGTGAAAATAAAACTCCTGTCAGAAAAATACGGATACGAATTTGTCGATCTGTATTCGCCGCTTTTGAACCTTGAAACGGGTGAAATATATGCAGAATATACGACCGATGGCGGTCACTTAACGGCGGCAGGATATCAGGTCCTCACAAATACGATAACCCCCGCGCTCGAGCAGCTGTTGGGGAGATGACCGTGCCTAACGGATTTACGGGCCTTTTCCCTTTATAATTTCGCGAAATTCCCTTGCAACATGGATCTTCTTGTGATATAATGAGGCGAACCGGTTGTAAAAAGAAATTGTCAATTCAGGGGCAATCTCACACAAAAAACAAATTCAAAAGGAGAACTACTATGGGACGTTTAACCGATAAGGTTGCGATCATCACGGGCAGCAACTCGGGCGTGGGCGCGGCCGCTGCCAAGCTTTTTGCCAAGGAGGGCGCCAAGGTCGTCATCAGCGCGCGCCGCCTGCCTCAGCTTGAGGAGGTCGCCGCCGAGATCCGCGCCGAGGGCGGCGAGGTCCTTGTCGTGCAGACCGATGTTTCGAAGGTCGAGGACTGCGAAAACCTTGTGGAAAAGACGGTCGAGGCCTTTGGTAAGGTCGATATCCTCGTCAACAACGCGGGCGTGCTTGAGGCGGGCCTCAAGCCGATCGATGCGTACAGCGATGAGGACTGCGACTGGGTGTACAGCATCAACACCAAGGGCACGATGTACTGCACGCGCGCCGTTCTTAAGTATATGATCCCCAAGAACTACGGCTCGATCATCAACCTTGATTCGGTGGCCGGAGCTTTTGGTGTCGGCGGTGCCTCGTACGTCTCCTCGAAGGCCGCGATCATCGGCCTCACCAAGCATACGGCGCTGCGCTTTACGGGCACGGGGATCCGTTGCAACTCGGTCAACCCCTCCACCATTCTCACGCCGATGTCCAAGACCGATCCCGCCACCCTCAACCAGGACATGTTCGGTCAGATGATGAAGCATATGAACCTTCGCGTGCAGCCCTGCCTGCCCGAGGACGTGGCCAACGTGCTCCTGTTCCTCGCGAGCGATGAGTCCCGCGCCCTGACGGGTCAGATCATCGTTTCCGACTTCGGCGCTACCCTTTGATTCATCAAAAAACAAGCTCGCCGCCGTGCTTTTTGCATTGCGGCGGCTTTATTTTTATATTAGGGAAGCCCCGACTGCCCCCTTGGTCCCTTCGCAAAAAACTTGTGTTTTTTTGCCCGACCCCCTTGACAGGGACAATACTTCGTGATATGATGTATTACGTAAGGAGGGGTATTCATGGATGCACAGCTGAAGCGCGGCCTTCTTGATGCCTGTGTCCTGGCCGCTATCAAGGATGAGGATTCCTACGGCTATAAGATCATCAAGGATATGAAGCCGTATCTTGAAATGTCGGAATCCACGCTCTATACCGTACTCAAGCGTTTGGAGCTTGCGTCGATGCTGACCGTCTATACGGTCGAGCACGGCGGGCGCCTCCGCAAGTATTACCGCATCACCCCCGCGGGACGGCGGCGCATTGAGGAATTCAAGCGCGAGTGGTGCGAGATACGGAGCATTGCCAACTTTATTCTTAAGGAGGACACCGACCATGGGAAAAGCTGAATTTCTTAGCGAGCTTCGCCGTCGGCTCTTCGGCCTGCCCGAGAGGGAAGTCACGGAGCGCCTTGGCTTTTACAGTGAGATGATCGATGACCGTATGGAGGAGGGCCTCTCCGAGGAGGAGGCGGTCGCCGCCGTCGGCTCTGTGGAGGAGATCTACCTCGGCATCGTCGATGACATTCCGCTCTCGGCCATTGTCCGTGAGAGGATCAGGCCCTACCGTCGGATGTCGCCGTGGGCGATCATCGCCACTGTGCTTTCGTCGCCGATCTGGCTCTCGCTCCTTCTCGCGGCCTTTGCCGTGTTTGTCTCCCTGTATGCCGCGGCCTGGTCGGTGGTCATCTCGTTCCTCGCCGCCACACTCTCGCTGGCCGTTGTCTGCCTTGGCGGCATTGTCGGCGGACTGGTCCTTTTGTTTGTCGTTGCCCCCAAGGGCGCGATGATCCTCGGCGCGGCGCTCCTCAGCGGCGGCTTTTCCGTGCCCTTCTTCCACCTCTCGCGCCTTTTGTTTAAGGCGCTCTGCCGCCTGACGCTGGCTTTCCCACGTTGCCTCAAAAAACTTTTTGCTTTTCGGAGGTTATTCTGATGAACGGCGCTACCGTATCGCTTCTTATTGCTCTTGGACTTATCGTTCTCGGCCTTTTGGTTCTGCTCATTCCCCTCGCGGCGAACAATTGGAACTTCGCCGCCCTCGATCCTCATAAATACGAGACCAACACTCATACCGTTACCGAGGATTTCGCCGCCATTTCGATCGATACCTCGATCTCCGACCTCACGGTGCTTCCCTCGGAGGACGGCACCTGCCGCGTGGTGATCTATGAGCAGGAGCGCCTTACCCACACCGTAGCGGTGGAGGACGGCACCCTCCGCATCACCGAGACCGACACGCGCCGCTGGTACGAGAAGCTCATCAACCTCCGCTCACCGAGCATCACGCTGTATCTTCCCGAGGGGAGCTACGGCGCCCTTACGGTCTCTTTGTCAACGGGTGACGTCACACTGTCCGAGGGCTTTACCTTTGCCTCGCTGACCCTTCGTGGCTCCACGGGGGACGTTGCCTGCCGCGCGGACGTTCTCGGGGCTATCGACGTCCGTCTCAGCACGGGCGACGTCCTTTTGGAGGGGATCTCCGCCGGTGCCATTACCCTTACCGCCTCCACGGGCGATACCGCCCTCACGGGCGTTACCTGCACGTCCCTTACCTCAAGCCGCTCCACGGGCCATACCCGTCTTGACGGGCTGAGCGCCGAGGGCGACGTCACGCTCACCTCCTCCACGGGGCGCATTGGGCTGTCCCGCGTCTCGGCGGGCGCCCTCTCACTCTACGTCAGCACGGGCCGCACCGACCTTGCGGACGTTACGGCCACCACCCTGACAAGCGAGGGGGACACGGGCGACGTCACCCTCACCAACACCGTCCTTTCGGGCGCTATGACGATCGTCCGCTCCACGGGCGACGTCACCCTTACGCGCTGTGATGCCGCCGAGCTTTTAATCACCACCGACACGGGCGACGTTGAGGGGACACTCCTTGCGGAAAAGATCTTTATCCCGAGGACCGATACGGGTAAGATCGCGGTGCCCGAGACCGTGACGGGTGGCCGCTGCAAGGTCACCACCGGCACGGGCGATATCCGCTTCACGATCGCAGAATAAGAAAAAGGGAGAGCCGTGGCTCTCCCTTTTTTATGGTCTTATGGGGTAATATCCATTTCCTGCGAGGGACGCAGACCGACAAAGTAGTGAAGGGCGTCTCCCGTAAAGGGATCCGTTTTGAGCAGGTCGGTGAAGTCCTCAATGCAAAGCGCGACCGCCTTCGGCGTGGGAGACGAGGAGGTTCTGGTCGTGGTGAACTCGGAGGAAGTGAGCTTACCCGTTTTTGGGTTGAATACAAGCTCTCCGCGCAGGTTTTGGTCGGTGTACTCGGCTGTGGTGCCGTCGATCGTGAGAGCGTAGGTCCCCTTGTACGCCATCGCGCCGATGAACCTGCCCTCGCCCCGGTAGAGAAGCGCCCACTGCACCTGCTTTGAGGAGGAGGAGGCACGGGCCAGGACCAGAACGTCGCCGGGCTGCAGATCGGAAATCGAGAGCCCCTTTTCGGTGACGGCGTTCTCCAGGGTGGCACCGTTTTGCTCGGTGCGGATCCAGGAGCCGCCATAGAAGCCGTCGATCACCATACGGCCGGCGGGCTTGGTCTTGTAATTGACGCCGTTCCCGTACACGTACTGGCGGTAGGCAATATTGTAGCTTGTGTCACCGATACCCACGAGCGAGAAGATCCGCCCGGGAAGTGCCGAGGCCGTGGTGTTGCTCTCTTGTAGACCCATGGCATCGAAGAGCCCCGGAAGGCCAAGCTTTGAATAAAGATTAGCGATGTGAGACAGGGGGCGGTTGGCGGTAAAGGCGGCAGAGGCATACGAGAGCGAGCCCAGCGCCGAGAGCTGTGCCTCTGAGAGCGCGGTCGCGCGGGTATAGGAGCCGCTACAGCCCTTGGCAGAGCAGGCGTAGCGGATGCTTCCCGCCGTGGTCTTGTCCACGATCCACGTGTGTGCCAGCTCCTCCGAGAGCAGGCAGTCCTCTCTCGTGCAGGCGAGGGTATGACTGCTCTCGTCCCGATAGACGGCGGTGTCGCTCAGCGCGTGTCCGAGCGCGGGGATGAGCGAGGTCAACGTGGCCGCCGTCCCGCTGCAGGCATGGCAGCCGCGGCAGGTGTAGGTTGCGGACCCCATTTCCGTGCAGGTGGCGGGAACACTCTCGGTGAGGGTAAAGCTGTGAGGGGATACGGCCCCCGCCTGCGAGGGACGGAGCAGGAAGAATACGTCGTTCTCCTTCATGAACGAGTGGCGGATCAGCGTGAGTGCCGAGGCACCGGTGTAGGCGGTGGCCGTGCCGCTCGACTTCATTTCCAGGAGGGTCTCGTTGCCGAGATATACCACAACGCGGGTCGAGGCCATGGCGCTTGTCATGCCCGTGTCGGTGCGGTCGGCGGCGGTGCCGTAGACCAGAATGTCGCCCGGCTCGAGATATTCCGGCATAAACTCCTTGATGCCCTTGCAAAATTCCGCCTCAAAGTCAAAGGCCTCGTGCCCCTCGCTTTTCAGCTTAGTCACGTCCAGGGGGTGCATGCGGTAGCCACCGTAGGCATTCGCCACCAGCATATCCCGGAGCGCTTGGTGCTCGGCCGCAACGGCCGTTTGCGGGGCAAACATCGTGTAGGCGGGAGCCGACGTGCCGTAGAACCAGGGATAAAGCGAGGGACGGTTCTTGAAGCTTTGGGGGGTGAAGAGGGCCTCCACCGCCTCCTCTACCGTGCCGAGATCAAGCGTTATGCCCATGGCGGCGTAGATCCCCTCGGCAAAAGCAAGGTCTGTGCCGTAGGCCGTTTTCCACTCGTCGGTGGCGGTAAGGCCGAGGAGAAATTCCTTCTGTGCCTCGGAAAGCTTGACGCCCCCCACCGTGTTTTCGATGCGGTTGGAGGGGATCGCGTCCACAAAGCCGCCGTCGGAAACCACCGTGGTGCCGCGCTCAGCCACGACCCTGACGGTATAGCTGACCGTGGCGCTTTCCCCTGCGGGGATGTCAAGCGACCACGTGAGGACACCGTTATTCATGGTGGCCCCTCCCGTGGCACTCACAAACTCGGTGCCCTCGGGGATCCTTTCGGTCACCGAAAGGTCGCGGTAGTCCACGCCGTCCGTGTCCTTCGTCCAGAACACGTAATTCGAGTCCAGCGTGCCGTTCTCGATCTTCACCGTGTAGGTGAGAGTGTCGCCCTTGGTCACCGTTCCATAGGGCGTGATGCCTACCGTGCGGTTGATGTCCATCAGGGGATACCTCATGCGCGAGAGGGTAGAGGCGGGGATCGTGAGCGGGGCGCCGTTCATGGTGAGGATATCGTTTCCTGGGTCGCCGTCACGGTCGTGCATATAAAAATCGAGAGGGCGCATGACCACGTAGTCGGTCTTGGCATTGTCCAACGTGCTCTCCACGGTTTTGAAATGCCCGAATACCGTGCCGTACGGCTCCCAGTTCTCCTCGCCTGTGGTAACGTTGAATTTCCCGCCCCCCGTGCTGCTGGCATCCAAAACGTAGCCGTTGCCGATGTAAAGAAGGGCGTGACCGTCACGGACCGTTACGTCGCCGGGGCGGAGGTAGGTGTAATTGCCGTTGCCATCGTTATCCATAATGTGTCTTCTGAGGAGCGCCTTGGCATCGGCGGGGGCAAGGGCCTCTCCGTCAAGATAATAGCTGTAATTCTCCTCGCCCTCGGCGCGGTAGAAATCGAGACCGTCATCGTTGCTCCACGAGTTCAGCTCCTTAAAATCGGTGAAGCTTGTGGACTGATAGAGCTGCATGCGCTCGTCATCCTCCACGTTGTCGGAGGAGTCGCCGTCCTCCTTCAGTCCCACGTAATCCACCCAACGGACGATGGCGGTGTCGGCATCGTTTTCGGTATAGGGATCGGGAATCTTCAGCGTGGTGGCGATCGCGTCCGGCTCGGGCTGGTTGTCGGCGATGCGCCAGATCCATGTGGTGGTCAGGCCGCTCGGGCCAAACTTTCTTTCCAAAATGTAACGGTCAAGTGCCTCAAGATAGGTTTTGTGAACAAAGCCCGTGCAGACGGTGAAGATTGAGGTGTGGTCGGTGCCGTATTCGGGCGATGCCTCGGGGGTGTGGCGGGTGATGCCACCGTAATTTCCCGAGATCCTTGTAAGAGCTGCGGAGTCGTACTGGGCCTTGGTCCTTTTGATGTAATAGGACCAGCCCGTCGTCACGATGGCGCGCTCGTAGTCGGCGCGGGTCAGAACCTCGCTGCCCGCAGGGATGACCTCATCCCACTCGTCAAGGCAGACCGAGCAAACGTGATTGGCTTTTCCCGGGGCGGTGGCCGTGGGAGCCACGGTCAGCTCGCTGCAGGTCTTATCGTGCTGCGAAAGGTCGGTATGCCCCGCAGCGCAGGTGCGGGCGTGGCCCTTGTCTCCCACGCTTTCCCACTCCCCAAAGGCCGCCGTGCAGGAGGCGGTGGTATAGCCGCAGGCCGTGCAAAGCGCCGAATGGGAGCCGTTGGCGTTGTGCTCAACGCTTCCCAGCACGTGCGCGCCGCTTTCCGTGTGCGTGGGATCGTTGGCACAGACGCGGCGGTGGCCTCCCTCCGTTTCGGTCCAGGCGCCAAAGGCGTGACCGAAGGCGCCGATCGCTTCGGTCCTTTCCGCGTAGCAGCGTGAGCAAGTAAAGCTGCGGGCACCCGCGCTCTCACACGTTGCGGGGGTGCTCACAACGCCCGCGCCCCAGTCGTGACCTTCAAGAAGTGAGGAGATGACCTCGGTCCTTGTGGTCTTGCAGGAGGCACAGGTGAAGGTGCGCAGACCGTCCCTCTCACATGTCGCGGGGGTGGTCACAACACCCGCATCCCAGGCGTGCCCCTCCTCGTCTGCGGGGATGGCCTCGGTCCTCTCGGCGCCGCAGTCAGCGCAGGTGAAGGTACGCACACCGTCATTCTCACAGTCGGCAGGGGTGGTCACGGTGCCATCATCCCATGCATGCCCCGTGGCGGTCAGCGGCTCGGTTCTTGTGAGGGCGCAGGAGGCGCAGGTAAAGGTGGTGACGCCGTCCGTCTCACAGCCGGCGGCGGTGGTGACGCTGCCCGTGTCCCACGTATGACCCGTGGCAGCGACGGCCTCGGTCCTGGTGGTGGCGCACACCGTGCAGCGGAATGTGCGGACCCCCGCCTCTTCGCATCCCGGATGCTCGGTCACCGCCCCCTCGTCCCACGTGTGGCCGAGAAGACAGCCGACACTCCCGAGAAATGAGCAACTTGAGAGCAGCATCGAGAGCAAAAGGATGATGGAAGTAAACAAAACTTTTCGATTATTTCGACTCATAGGTCCTTCCTCCTATCGTTTGAAAGCGGTTTTTGTCCGCGCTCCTCGGCGCGGCAGAGGGATTCGCGGAGACAAACGGTGACGGGAGCCCTCACTACGATGGGGTCGGAGTAGCAGGGGTCCTCAATGCGCTTGAAAAGGAGATCCACAAGCGTTGATGCAATCTCCTCAAAGTTGGTGCGGAGCGAGGTCAGGGGGACGTCGAGGATGCTGGCTTCTTGGTCACCATGTAGCTGAGGTTAATGTTACCTGAGAATTTGTAACGCTTACGGTAATTGGTAATAGAAGAGACACCCCATGAACCCTTCGTAAAAATTTCACCAGTCAGCTTTTCATCAAGATAGTCACTGATTGCAAAGTAGTAACCACCATCACGAAGATAA
>JAFVYX010000021.1 GCA_017500625.1 Clostridia bacterium
AGGACGCACATAATGGTTGAGCCGTGCCGTTTCAGCGAGGGCGCTCAGGGCATCGACTGAATGATGAAGCTTGAGTCACGCTCCCCTCGACGCTGGAGACGATCGGCGAGCGCGCCTTCTACTACTCGAAGATCACCTCGCTTGATTTCCCCGCCTCGCTCCGTGAAATCGGCAAGGAGGCCTTTGCGTACTCCGAGCTGACCGCGGCCCACCTGCCCGCAGGGACCACCACGCTGGGTGAGTACGTCTTCGCCCACTCCCAGCTGACGGCCGTGACCCTACCGACGGAGGCCTTCGCCCTGCCGACGGGCGCCTTCCTGGACTGCAAGGGCATCACGGAGATCGTGATCCCCGACAGCGTCACCTCGATGCCTGTCGGCGCGCTTAAGGGCACGTCCGTCTCGAAGATCACGCTCCCGTATCTTTCCTTCGAGGGCAAGGACACCTATAACAAGCCCTACACGACGGGCTCGCTCTCCTCGCTCTTTACGGGTGACCGCGGCACGTATTACTCTCTTTTGAAGGAGGTAACGGTCACGGGCAACGAGATCCCGGACTACGCCTTCGAATATCTGCTCTACCTGACGACGGTCACCCTCACGGGCGATGACCTCACGCTCGGCTCCCGTGTCTTCTATACCACCACCAATTCGACCGTCAGACTTCAGAAGCTGGTCCTTGACTGCGACACGCTGACGCTGCACGCCGAGGGCTACTCCTTCCAAGGCCTCTCCGAGATCCGGGAGCTCCACGTCAAGAGCATCGAGCTTCTCTGCAAGACCGAGTTTATGTGGGCTGAGAGCCATCCCGTGGCGATGGCCTCCGCGCTCTACTGTGGCGGTGAGGCGATCACCGACCTCGTCATTCCCGAGGGCGTGACCGAGATCAAGCCCTACGCCTTCTACGGTGCCAACTTCCTCACCTCGGTATCGATCCCCGGCACCTGCAAGACGGTTGGCGAGCACGCCTTCAACACCACGAAAGGCTACAGCACCACCAACAGCAATCTCACCTCGATCACCCTCGGTGAGGGCGTGGAGAAGCTCGGCACCGGTGCCTTCAAGTATGCCAAGGTTACCGAGCTCGTCCTGCCCTCCTCCCTGAAGGAGATCGGCGCGGGCGCGCTCTACTGCCAGGCGCTTACCGGCGTTACCTTTACCGAGACCGATGGCTGGTACTACGGTCTGCTCGACAAGTATTCGAGCGCCGTTGTCGAGGATCTCAGCGATCCTTCGGCCGCCGCCGCGCTCTTCGCCGATTACAGCGACCGCAAGGTCTGCCGTCCTACGGTGGAGGCCTAAGCTCCCAAAAACCCCAAGGCCCTCGGGCCTTGGGGTTTTTACATACTTGACGGCAGCCCCCGTTTATGGTATACTGATACAGTATGAAAGAAAAACCAACGGAGGAACCTTTATGAAGCTCAATTATAAAAAGACAATTTTCGTCGGCTTTGCCTTCTTCCTCATCTCCATGTTCTGGCAGGTGTACGACACCCTCGTACCGAAGATCCTGACCGATAAATTCGGTATGGCGCAGACCTGGTCGGGCGTTATTATGGCGCTCGATAACGTCTTTGCCCTCTTCCTTCTGCCGATCTTCGGTGCCATTTCGGACAAGGTGAACTCAAAGCACGGCCGCCGTACCCCCTTCATCTTTCTCGGTACGATCCTCGCCGCCGCGCTTCTGATGACCGTCTCGATCCCCGATGCCATGCAGCGCCGCGCGCTTGAGGACGTTTCCGCGACCGAGGGCGTGGCCTACTCGGAGGCGCTGGACACGCTCTGGGATCATAACCCCGAGATCCTCGACTGGAAGAATGAGGACGATACCGAAAAGTACCCCCTGCAGTCGCTCATCACCGAGCAGGAATTCAAGTCGATCACCCTGACGGTGGAGGTGGACGGCGAGGAGGAGACGAATCCCTTGTACGTCGGAGCCGTTGTGCCTGCGCGTCAGGCATACGCCGCGACCGTGACGGCGAGCGAGCCCGCGCCGCTGATCCTCTTTATTGTTCTTCTGTTCCTGCTGCTCGTCTCGATGGGGACCTTCCGTTCTCCCGCGGTCGCCCTGATGCCCGACGTCACGGTCAAGCCGCTCCGCAGCAAGGCCAACGCCATCATCAACCTGATGGGCACGGCGGGCGGCATCATCGTCCTTGTGCTTGGTATGGTGTTCGGTACGGGCAAAAGCGCCAATGCCCTCATGTCCTACACCCCGTTCTTTGTCCTTGTGGCGGGTCTGATGCTCGCCGCCCTGGCCATCTTCCTTCTGACCGTCAACGAGCCGAAGCTTGTGGAGGAGATGCGTGAGGAGAGCCGCCGCTTCGGCATTGACGAGGAAAAGGAGAGCGCTGAGGCCGAGGAAAAGCTGGCCGCCACGCGCGGTGTGAAGCTCGGCCGTCCCGAGTTCATCTCGCTGCTTCTCATTCTCGCCTCGGTCGCCCTCTGGTATATGGGCTACAACGCCGTAACCAGCAAATATTCGGTCTATGCGGGTGCCGTTCTCGGCCTTGACTACAATTCCACCCTCATCATCGCGCAGAGCGCGGCGATCGTTGCCTATATCCCTGCGGGTATCATCGCCTCGAAATTCGGTCGCAGAAAGACCATTCTCGGCGGTGTTGTCCTGCTCTTTGCCGCCTTCCTCTTCGCTTCCTTCCTGCGCGCGGGCAGCCCCGCTTTCCTCGTGAATCTGCTCTTCATTATGGCGGGCATCGGCTGGGCGACCATCAACGTCAACTCCTTCCCGATGGTCGTGGAGCTGTCGAAATCGGCCGACGTCGGCCGTTACACGGGCTTCTATTACACCGCCTCGATGTCGGCGCAGATCCTCACCCCCGTGCTTTCGGGCGTGTTCCTTGATACCATCGGCATGACCACCCTCTTCCCCTACGCCGCCGTGTTCGTAGCGCTCGCCTTCCTTACGATGCTCTTCGTCCGCCACGGCGACTCGAAGCCCACCGAGAAAAAGAGCGCCCTGGAATCCCTCGGCGCCGATGACTGAGGAGGTGCCGCGTGAAATTTGAGATCGTTGCCACCTGTCTTTTCGGCCTCGAGCATCTGCTCGGCGAGGAGATCGATGCCCTCGGCTATGAGCGCGTCACCACCATTGACGGCCGCGTGACCTTTCGCGGCGATGCCGAGGCCGTGGCGCTTGCCAACGTATTTTTGCGCTATGCCGAGCATATCTACATCAAGCTCGGCTCCTTCCGCGCTACCAGCTTTGACGCCCTCTTTGAGGGGGTGCGCGATCTGCCCTTTGAGGCCTTCATCGGCCGTGACGACGCCTTTCCCGTCAAGGGCCATTCGATCGACTCGGCCCTTCACTCGATCCCCGATTGCCAGAAGATCATCAAAAAGGCCATTGCCACGCGCCTTTCGGAGAAGTACGGCATTCGCTGGTTCCCCGAGACGGGCACCGTATACCGCGTGGAGTTTTTCCTTCTGAAGGACGAGGCCACCCTGATGATCGATACCTCGGGTGAGCCGCTTTACAAGCGCGGCTACCGCCGTGCCACGGGCCCCGCCCCGATCCGCGAGACGCTGGCCGCCGCCATGGCCGCCATCAGCCGTCCGCGCGAGGAGGTGCTCCTCTGGGATCCGCTTTGCGGCAGCGGCACGATCGCCATTGAGGCCGCTATGCTGATGAATAACGTCGCCCCCGGCGCCCACCGCTCCTTCGCGGCGGAGGCGTTTCCCGCCGTCGGTAAGGCGCAGTTTGACGCCGCCCGCGAGGAGGCCGCCGACCTCGTTACCAAAACGGCCTTTGAGGCCTTTGCCTCGGACATCGATCCCGCCATGGTCGCCGCCACCGAGCAGAACGCCCGCGCCGCGGGCGTTGCCGACACCGTCCGCGCCTTCTGTGCCGATGCCAGAAGGATCTCGGCCGACGGCCGCCGCGGCACGATCGTCACCAATCCCCCGTACGGCCAGCGCCTCGGCGAGCGCCGCGGCGTTGAGACGCTTTACCGTGAGCTTGGCGCCCACTTCCGCGCCCTCTCCCCCTGGCAGGTGTACGTCATCACCTCGGATCAGGAGTTTGAGTTCTATTACGGCAAGCGCGCCGATAAGAAAAGAAAACTTTACAACGGCATGATCCCCTGCACGTTGTATCAGTTCTTCAAAAACGAGAAAAAGTGACGGCGGATTGGGGCATAACCGAAAGAAGAGCAACCTTGGTTGCTCTTTTTTCTATCGCCGTTCGCGCCCGCTCGACGTACGCTTTGTACGCCTTCGGGACGCGAGCGACGATTTCTGCTCCCAATCCCCACGCCGCTTGATGGCGGATTTGGGCATAAACCGAAAAAAGGAGCTTCGGCTCCTTTTTTCATTTTTATCGCATAGAACTTCGCCACCATCGGCCATACTATCCTTATCAAGGAAAAAGGAGGCCGTTATGGAAGTTCTCACCGCCGATTACCGCGAAAACGTCGCCGCCCTCGCCGCGCATCTGCGCGTTGGGGAGAATTTTGATATCGTTGAGCGCCGCTTCACCGTGGGAGGGGACGAGCTGTGCGCTTTCTTCATCGATGGCTTCATCAAGGATACCGCGATGCAGAAAATGTTTCAGTATTTCCTCGGTATGGGGGGCCTGCCCGTGGGGGAGGGGGCGGCGCGCCGCTTCCTTACGGGGTGTGTGCCGTACGTGGAGGTCGAGACCGAGAGCGGCTTGCAAAAGCTCGGCTTCTGGGTGCTGTCGGGGGCGGTGGTGCTTCTCGGCTCGACCTTCGGCGGTGAGGCGATCGTCATTGATGCGCGCACCTATCCTGCCCGCTCGCCCGAGGAGCCCGACAGCGACCGCGCCATGCAAGGGCCGAAGGACGGCTTTGTCGAAACGCTCATCTTCAACACCGTTCTTCTCCGCCGCCGCCTGCGCGATCCGCGCCTCACGATGCGCCACCTGACCGTCAAGGGCTCGTCGGGCACCGACGTGGTGGTGGCCTATCTTGACGGCGTTGCCGATGCCGCCGCGGTCGCTGAGGTCACGGCCAAGCTGGAGGCGGCGCACCCCGCCTCGCTCACGATGGGCTACCAGAGTCTTGCGGAGTGCCTCATTCCGCGCCGCTGGTACAACCCCTTCCCAAAGATCCGCACGCTGGAGCGCCCCGATGCCGCCGCCGCTCACCTCGCGGAGGGGAGCATTCTCGTCCTGTGCGATACCTCCCCCCAGGTCATGGTCCTGCCCACCTCGATCTTCGATTTTATGCAGGAGACCGACGATTACTACTTTCCGCCCCTCACGGACACCTATCTCCGCCTTCTCCGTCAGCTCGTTCTCCTCGGCGCTCTGCTCTTTACCCCCACGTGGCTCCTGCTGCTCAGGGATCCCGCCGCCATTCCCCCCGCCCTTGCCTTCCTCGTGCCGACCGAGCCGCAGGCCCTGCCGATCGTCGTTCAGCTCTTCCTTGCCGAGCTGGCCATTGACGGCTTAAAGCTCGCTTCCATGAACACGCCCGACCGTCTCGCCAGCTCGATGAGCGTGGTCGGCGGCCTGATCCTTGGCGATTTTGCCGTCAAGGTCGGGTGGCTCTCGGGTGACGTGATCCTCTATATGGCACTGGTCGCCGTGGCGGGCTTCGCCCAACAGAATTACGAGCTTGGCTACGCCATCAAGTTTATGCGTATGATGCTCCTCGCCCTTGTCGCCCTTCTCGGCATTTACGGCTACGTCGCCGGTCTTGTCCTCGTCCTTTGGTTCATCGTCACCAACAAAACGCTCACGGCGGGGCGCGGGTATCTCTATCCCCTCGTTCCCTTTAACGGCCGCGCGCTTTTGCGCCTCTTTATCCGTGTGCCAAAGGACGACCGCGGAAAAATAAAAAGCAAAAAAGAAAAAACCTCTTGACAAAACGAGAAAATATGCTATAATGGGAAAGCGGTACCGACCTGGAGTGGTTCGCCTACTGGAAGGACTTCTGCAAGAACTGGCTGATCAGCCTTGGCATCAAGGAAGAGAGCCTGCGTC
>JAFVYX010000232.1 GCA_017500625.1 Clostridia bacterium
GAGGGAGCTGTCACCGAAGGTGACTGAGGGAGAGTGCGTGACTTTTTTGAAGCAATTACGGCAAAACGGGGTATAAGCTGTTTGTGTACGCAGGCTCCTTCCACCGCAAGCGGTCCCCCTTCCTCCCGGAGGAAGGCTTTAAAATAGCTCATTGCTAAGAGGGAATAACAAAGCGAAATAAACCCGTTGACGGGTAGCAGGGGATTATTGCGTGGCTGGCAGGCCAATCTTTAGCGCTCTTGTGCGCCGCCAGTAATATTAGGGCTATGCCCGAAACTGAAAACCCCCCCGCTATGCGGGGGGGGTTTTTTCGTTACTCCACCTCGATGCACTCGCCGAGCGAGAGAGAATAGATCGCAACGCCCTTGGGCGGTGTGCCGTACATTTTCTCGCAGGCGGCGGCGTAATAGGAGAGCTGGTCGCGGTGGCGCTCAAGGAGCATGGCGCGCCCCGCCGCGCGGTCACGCGGCGTGCGGTCGGTCTTGTAGTCGATGAGCAGATACCCGTCCTCCTCCTCGATCACGCAGTCGCAAACGCCCTGAACGAGGATCGTGCGATCGCCGAGCGCCTCCCGCTTTGCCGTGTCCTTTACGAAATCGGCGGCGGGAAGCAGGGCGTGGAAGCGCAGCTCGCGCCGTACGCGGCGGGCGGCGAGAATGCGGGCAAAGAGGGGCGAGGAGACAAAGGCCGCGACCTCGTCAAGGCGGACGCGCGCGGCATCCTCGGCCGAAAGATAACGCTCGGCGACAAGGCGGGAGCGCTCGGCCTCGGTGCCCTCGGCGGCGAGGCGCCCAAAGTCGGCAAACTGCAAAAAGAGGTGGGTGGCAGTACCCGCCAGGGCCGCCTCATCGCGGTGCTTGCCCGTGAGGAATTCGGGCACGTGGGGCGTAAAGACCTCGGGTACGGCGGCAGGGGGGCTGCCCTCGCTGTCAGCGCCGTCCAGAACGTCGGGCGTAAGGCGCGAGACCGAGAGCTTTTCGGGCAGGTCGGCCATTGCCTTTTCGGGATAGACGAACGAGAGCCGACGCGAAAGCTCCTGGGCAAGGCGGTCGGCCTCGGCGGGTATCGCCGCTTGTGGGGCGGCAAGGGGGGCGCCGTTGCTCTCTGCCGTTGCCTCCTCCCGTTCGGCGGTGGAGCGAGAGGCAGACGTGCCGTCCGCCCCCTCCTCGCGGTAGGAGTAGGTGAGATAGGGGTCGCAGGCCCTGGCACGCATAGCCAGGACCCAGGTCAACCAGTTGCCGCGCTCCAGGACGTGCCAATCCGTGGGGAGTAGGAGCAGCTCCTCGGCGCGTTCCACGCACTTGTCAAGATTGCGGCAGGAGCCCGTGACGTACAGGCGCTCCCGTGCGCGCGTGAGGGCAACGTAGAGAAGGCGGATCTTTTCCTCGGCGGTCGCAAGCGTCTCGCGGTAGCAGAAGAAATTGTAGATGGGGTGGCGGCAGAGCGCCGTGCCGTCGGAATTCGGCAGAGGCGCACACGGCCCAAGCTCCTTATCGTAAAGAAAACTTGTCGAGCTCTCGTTGTGACGGAACTGCCGCTCGGTGTTGCAGAGAAAGACCACGGGGAATTCGAGGCCCTTGGACTTATGCACCGTCATAAAGGTGACAGCATCGGCCTCGCCCTCGGCGGCGGGGGCGATGAGCGTTTTTTATTCCTCGATCGCGGTGTTGATATAGGATATGAAGCTGTAAAGCCCTGCGTAGGACGTGCCCTCAAAAGAGCGCGCGTATTCGTAAAGGCGGTAGAGGTTGTCGTGGTGGTAGTCGCTCCCTATGCCCGAGAGCGAGAGGAGATGCGCATCGCGAAAGACGGCAAGGAGAAGGTTGCCGACCGTATCGCCCTCGGCCACGCGCCGCCAGGCCGCCAGCTGCTCGGTGAAACGGTGTCCCTTGCGGAATTCGGGGTGGGCGGCAAGATAGGAAAGGAGCGCATCGTAGAGCGTGGGGGCGGCCCTGTCGCCGCTTCGGATCAGCGCGAGGTCGTCCGCCGTAAAGCCGAAGACGGGGGAGCGGAGCGCCGCGGCGAGGTAGATGTCGCGGCGGGGGTTGTTGACGGTGTTGAGGAGCGACAGGGCCAGCAGCACCTCGGGCGAGAGGAAGAAGTCGCCGTCAAGGTCGGTCACCACGCGGCAGACGCGGGAGACCGCCTCGACAAAGCGGGGCATGGCGCTTCGCGCGGGGAAGAGCAACACGATGTCATGCGGGCGGATCGGCTCACCGTTGTTCTTTTTGCCGCACTGCAAAAGACGGCGGATCTCGGCGGCCACGGCGGCGACCTCGTCCTCGCCTACGGTGGAGTCCTCCGCGTTGTCCGCGCCCTTCTCTTCGTCTTCTTCAAGGCACAGGGGGGCGGGCTTTTCAAAGATCATCGTGCGGACGGGCTCGGCTCCCGTCGGAGCGAGCTTCGAGAAAACGAGGTCGTCCTCGTCGCGGTATTCGACCGTTCGTCCCGCAAGGCGGAAGAGCGTGCCCGCGACCTCGTTGGCATAGTGGATGATCGGCTCGTCACAGCGGAAATTGCGCGTGAAGAAATGGGCGGCGGGGCCCTCTTTGCCCTCGGCGAGCGCGGGATAGGCGCGGCGCAGAGAGGCAAAGATCGAGGGATCGGCGTGGCGGAAGCCGTAAATGCTCTGCTTGACGTCGCCCACCATAAAGAGATTGTCCCCCGTCGAGAGCGAGGAGAGGATCTCGTATTGCAGGGCGTTTACGTCCTGGAATTCATCGATGTAGATCTGGTCGTACCCCGTGGCGATCGCGCGGGCCGCGGCGGTGGGGGCGCCGTCCTTGACAAGGAGCGAATGCACCCTCCTCGTCACGTCCCCGAAGGAGCAGAGGCGGCGGCGTGATTTTTCTCCCATCAGGCGTTCGTCGAAGGCGGTGAGAATGCGGTAAAGAAGGTCGGAAAGCTCGGCAAGACGGTGCGCGACAGCGCCCGTCTCCTCATCGGTTGACGAAAGGTAGCTTTCGTAGCCCGTCTTCATCAGCTCGCGCAGCTCATGGCAGAGGGGCGTCAGCTTGCGGTTGGTCTCCGAGGCTCCCTTCGGCGGGTTGGCGATCCGACCGAGGTCGGAAATCGCGAGGCGCATCGCCGCGCGGTCGCCGCTTTGGAGCCCCTCCAGCACGGTGGTGGCCGTTTTGGCGACCAGGCCCGCGTACTCGGCGCGCTTCCCACAGCGCTCGGGCTCCTCCAGTGCGTCAAGCGCTTGGGCAAGGGAGGAAAGACGGTCGCTGATCTTCTGCGAGAGCATAGCGGCCACGCCCTTCCCAAGATCGGTCTTGAGAAACGCTGCGCCGACCATCGCCGCATAGCGGTCGCGGGCAGCGGCCAGCGCCCCGATGCCGCGCACGTCGTGCTGGACGTCAAGGTAGAGCTTATAAAGGATCTCGCCAAGGGCGTCCTCGCCCTTGACCGAGGTCAGGGTGTCCGAGAGCGCGAGGAATTCGGAAAGCCCGATCCCCTCGACCTCCCCTGCGTAAAGGTCAGCGAGCAGGTCCTCTACCGTCCTTTGGGAGAGGAGCGCGTCCTCGGCGGGGTCGGGAATACGGAAGGAGGTGGAAACGCCCGCCTCCTCGGCGTTTTGGCGCAGAATACGGTTGCAGAGCGAGTCGATCGTCGAGATCTCGGCCGAGGGCAGGAGCATACGCTCGCGGAGAAGCCGCGCGTTGTGCGGATCGGCTTCGATCGCCTCGTCAAGGGCGCGGGAGATCTTCTCGCGCATATCGGTGGCGGCCGCCACGGTGAAGGTGACGACGAGCAGGCGCGAGAGCGTGGTCGGTCGGTCGGCATCAAGAAGCGAGGCGATGATGCGCCCCGTGAGGGTCGCCGTCTTTCCCGAGCCCGCCGCCGCCGACACGAGAAGCGTGCGGTCGCGCGTGTCGATCGCCGTCCCCTGTTCGCTTGTGAAGCTGGGCTTTCCCATGGCTTGTCCTTTCCGCCGCGACCTGCGGCTGTGTCCTCACTCGAGGCGTTTGACGGTCAATGTCCGCCACAACCCCAGTGAAAACGATCAAAATGTAAAAGAAACTTATCAAAGCACGCGAGGAGAAAGAGGCGGCCGTGCGGAGCGTTGCCGTATCTCTCAGCGGAACGTGCGGATCGGCTTGGCGGCAAGCCCGTCGGGATACTCGCGGACCTCGCCGAGGGCAAAGAAGCCCTCCTCGTCCATAAGGCGCACACGCGCGCCGAGGGGGAGCGTGACCCCCACCTTGCAAAGATAGATCTCACACCCCGCGTGGGCAAGGCGGGCAAAGAAGGGGGGGAGCGTGAGTGCCTCAAGCGAGGAAAAAACGCTCTCCACGGGGAGAAGGCAGGCGGCGCGCTCCTCGTCGGTCATGGCGGTCAGCGCCTCAAGGGTGTGCGCCTCCTTGAGCGTGTAGCCCGCGGCCTCGCAGCGGCAGAGGGCGCTCATCACGCCGCCCGTGCCGAGGGTGCGGCCGATATCGGCGCAAAGGGTGCGGATATAGGTCCCCTTGGAGCAGACAACGTCGAGACGGTAGTCGCCCGAGGGGAGCGCCTCGACCGTGAGGCGGTGGATCGTCACGCGGCGCGGCTCTCTCTCCAGCACCACGCCCGCGCGGGCCAGGTCGCAAAGCTTGCGGCCGCCCTGCTTCAGGGCGCTGTACA
>JAFVYX010000233.1 GCA_017500625.1 Clostridia bacterium
TGCCCTCAGGCGCCGATTGTCGACAGACTTTGGGATAGGTGGCGCTGTCCCGTTCCACGTTTACGTTGCCCACAAGACGGATATTGAGGCCGCTGTCCACAAGCCGCTTTACGGCGTCCTCGATCGAAAGACCGATGAGCTTCGGGACCACGGCAGACGTCGGGGGCTCTTCCCCTGTGTAAAGGATCACCTTGCCAAGCGTTGCATTCAAGGTTCCCCCTGCGGACGGCATTTGCGAGAGAATGACGGCGTCCTTGGGAGCATCTCCCGCATCGACCGCGATCCCCAGCTTCTTTAACTGCTTTGTTGCTTCTGCCACCGTCATGCCGACGTAGCTCCCGACGGTTACCTCAAGGTACTCGGTCTCCTTTTCGGTATAGACGGGCTCATACCCGAGGTAGGGAAGCGTGACGCTCATCATACGGGAGATGTAAGGGGCTGCTACCGTAGCGCCGTAATGCGCGGTGGTCGGCTCATCGACCACGATGATCATAGCGATCTCGGGGTCGTCGTACGGCGCAAAGGCCACGCAGGAGCCGATGCGGAGAGAAAATCCGCCTTGCGCGTCGGCCTTATCCAGCTTTTCGCTCGTTCCCGTCTTGGCGGCCGTGCGGTAGCCGGCGGCATAGGCATTTCTCGAGGCGCCGGTGCCGGAAACTCCCTCCTCCAGCATCGCCGCCACAGTCGTGGCCGCCTCGGTGGACACCGCTTGACGGACCACATGCGTTTCGTATTCATAGACCGTTCTGCCCGTATCGTCCACGAGACGGTCGATGAGATGCGGCGTGACAAGGTATCCGCCGTTAGCCACAGCGGCCACGGCGACAAGCTCTTGAAGAGGGGTGACCTTGAAGCGCTGGCCGAAGGAGGAGGTGGCCAGCTCCACCGTGCCAAGCCCGCTCAGCTTATGAAAGATCGATCCCGCCTCGCTGGGAAGGTCGATCCCTGTCTTCTCCCGCAGTCCAAAGGCCGTGAAGTAGTTGTAGAACTTCTCGCTGCCGATGCGTGAAACCACCTGCATCATCGCGCAGTTGCAGGATTGCTGAAGTCCGTAAGAATACGTAAAGCCACGCCCGTGGCCGATCTTTCGCCAACAGGAGATCGATACTCCCTTGACGGGGGAATAACTCCCGCCGCAGAAGAAGCTGGCGTCCCCTGCGCTCGTCACCCCCAAATCAAGCGCCATAGCCGAGGTGACGATCTTAAAGGTGGAGCCGGGCTCATAGAGAGTACTGACGGGCTTATTCTGCCACATTTCCAGCAAAAGCTCGTTCTTTTTCTTCTTGTATTCCTCGCTCCCCGCCGACAGCCCCGAGGACGAAAGCACCGCGGCCGACAAGCTGTCAAGCTCGTACGGCGCGTTGAGGTCAAAGGTGGGGGCGGTGGCCATCGCCAGAATGGCTCCCGTTTTGACGTTCATAACGACCCCCGTGGCACGGTCGCGAACGTCGAACTCTTCAACGATCTCGGCAAGCGTGGCCTCGAGCGACCGCTGAATATAGGAATCAAGCGTCGTGACGAGGTGCAGACCGTTTTTCGGCTTCCTTACCGTCGTGTAGCCGTAGCTTTTATCGTTTCCGTGAGCATCAACGGCGGAAAGATACGCCCCGTCAACCCCCGCAAGGTCGTCGTTGTAATAGTATTCGAGGCCAAAAAGCCCCTGATTATCGCTTCCCGTGAAGCCCAGTACGTGAGCCCCCAAGGCGCCGCCGGGGTATTGTCGCGAAACGCCCGCCTCGGTCCCCACAAGGCCGAAAAGCTGCTCGGCCTCAATAAACGCCAACACCTCTGTCGCTTTCTCGGCGTCCACGGAGCGAGCGATCGTTTGATCGAGATAGCGCGTTTTTTCGGCTTTTTTTAGGATCTCCTCGCGCCCGACTCCCAGGATCACCGAAAGTCCGTCTGCGATCTTTTCGGCCAAGGGAATTCCCGATTTTTTTGTGTTCCTTGCAATGTTCTTGGGACTGATATAGATGCGGTATACCGTTTTTGTCGTGGCCAGGATGTTGCCGTTCGCATCGTAGATGTTCCCTCGCTCGGCGCGCAGAGCCGAGGCCACGGTGATCTCGTCCATAACGCGGGCTTGATACTCATCGTATCCAAAGACCTGTAAGCAAAAGATACGCGCGGTGAGGAACAGAAAGAAGATGGCAATGCCCAAAAGGAGTGCCATGGAGCGCTTGGCGGTAATAAGGACGCTCTTGCGCCCGTTGCTTGTAAAATTCCTGTTCATACTGCCTCCGTGGAAAACAAAAAAGCGACAGACTTTCGTCTATCGCTATTTTTATTCGTGGAAGGGAGAAAATATGAGCGCTATTAGAGGGGAAGATCGGTGTCCAGCTCGCTGACGTAAAGGGTTTCACCTTCCTGACCTGCATCAAGCAGACCTTCGGTATAGGAAGCGTTGCGGATCCCGGAGACGAGCAGGAAGGACATCACAAAGGCGGCCAGCAGAACGGCCAGCATCGCCGCAGGGCTGAGGCGACGGGGAAGTGCGGCCACGGCCGAGGTGCGGTAGGAGGGAAGCGGGAGCTCCCGCGCTTCACGCGGAAGAAAGTTTGCGCGCGTAATACAGCTCTCTGCGGTGATCTCGTTCAGCTCGGCCTTTTCACGGCCGGTATTCGCAGCCGCTTCCCGAGCGCGCGAGCGCATCATATCCCCCACGGTTTTTCCGCCATAAGAAAAACGGTGATACAGCTTTTCATACAGGGGATTGTCGTGAAAGTTCATCGCGGGATCGTTCATGGTATGCCTCCTTTACAGCTTTTCGGCAACACGGAGCTTGGCGCTACGGGATCTTGGATTGTCCGCCAGCTCCTCTTCCGAGGGAAGGATCGGTTTTTTGGTGAGGATCTCGATCTTGGGCTTTTTGCCGCAAACGCAGACGGGGAAGTCGCGCGGGCAGGTGCAGCCCGTGGCCGCCGCTGCAAACGCGGTCTTGACGGCGCGGTCCTCCAATGAGTGGAAGGAGATGATCGAAAGGCGGCCACCGGGCACGAGCGCCTCGATGACAGAAGAAATGGCAGGAGAGATCGCGTCCAGCTCGCGGTTGGTCTCAATGCGGATCGCCTGGAAGGTTCTTTTTGCGGGGTGAGGGCCGTCGGCACGGGCCGCGGCGGGAATGGCGCTTTTGATGATTTCGGAAAGCTCCACCGTGGTCTCGATCGGGGCGGCAGCTCTTGCGGTTACGATGCGCGCGGCTATCTTGGCGGCAAAGCGTTCCTCTCCGTAGTCGCGAATAATGCGGCAAAGCTCGGCCTCGGAATAGGTGTTGACGATCTCCCTCGCTGTCAGCGTGGCCTCGGTGTCCATGCGCATATCCAGGGGGGCATCGTGCTGGTAGGCAAAGCCGCGCTCGGGGGTGTCGAACTGATGGCTGGAGCAGCCGAGGTCGGCGATCGCGCCGCCGAAGTTTTCTACCTTAAGATCGGCCAGCACGTGGCCGATGCTTTCAAAGTTGTCGTGAACGAAGATCACGCGGTCGCCGAACTCGGCGAGACGCTTTTTTGCCGCCGCCAGGGCCTCGCTGTCTCTGTCAAAGCAGATGAGGCGGCCACCCTTTCCGAGCCGACGGGCGATCTCGTAGGAGTGCCCCGCACCGCCTGTCGTCAGGTCGGCATAGGTGTATCCGTCACGAATGTTGAGGGCGTCGGTGGCCTCGTGCAGAAGCACCGATACGTGATGAAATCCGCCGTCCATATCAGAGCCCGATCTCCAGCATCTTCTGGCGCATCGCCTCAAGGTTGGCGGCCTGCTTAGTCTCCTCGGCGTGCCAGGCATCGGCGGCGTAGATCAGAACGTGGTCTCCGACGCCGACAATGGCGACCTCCTTATCGATCCCCGCGTATTCGGCGAGATCGGGAGGGAGAAGCACGCGCCCCTGCGAATCGGGGATCGCGGTCACAGAATGGGAAAAGAGAAAGAGCTTGATGTCGCCTACCATAGAATCGGGGAACTCATTGAGCTTTTTCTCAAGCTTTTCCCACTCGGAAACGGGATAGACGGCCAGCGCCTTTTTAGAAAGCTTACGGGTGATAAAGAAGGTCTCGCCAAGGTCGTTGCGTAGCTTGGCGGGAACAAAGACTCGGTTCTTGGGGTCCAGCGTGTGCATAAAGGTGCCGTAAAAGCCGTGCATGCCTTGATTACCTCCTTCATGATGTATGGAAAGTGTCAAAACGCCCCACTTGGCGCCACACTTCTCCACCTATGCTCCATTTTACTCCATTTTTTCATCGATGTCAAGAGAAAACAGAAAAAAAGTTCAAAAAATATCTTGTGGTATTGAATAAAAAAGTGTAGAGAATTTCGGGAAA
>JAFVYX010000234.1 GCA_017500625.1 Clostridia bacterium
GCCGTACTTCTTGGGGATCTCAAAGTCGATGACCGTGCAGGGCTCGTAGCCGCCGACCTGGATCGCGTTGATGATGAAGCGCGCCCCGCGCAGGGCCTCCTTGCGGTTCTCGGTGCCCAGGTACTTTTTGACGACAGCGCGTCCCTCGTTGATGCTCTTGTTCAGCGCCTCGATCAGAATGTAGGACTCCTCCAGACGGTCGCCGTCAATGTCGTAAAGGGCGATCTCTACCTCGTGGAGCGCCTCACGGAGCATAATGTCGCCGAGGACGTTTTTGGCAAAAACGGTAGAGCCGGCGCCAAGAAAGGTGATCTTGATCATAGGAAACCTCCCGTATAAATTTTATGGTGGTATCTCCATTATATATCAAAAATTCAAAAAATAAATGATATTTTGTGCATAAAATATGATATAATGTAAAAAAGACACCCAAAAGGAGAGAAAAACGTGTCCGGCAAGGAAAAGTATTTTGTAGAGAGCTTTGCAAGCGGTAGCGGTGGGCGTGACCTTTCCGACCTCGTTCCCCTTTCTTACGGTAATGAGGCCTGTGCCCCGGGGCACGCCGCCTCCGGCCTGCGCGACTACTATATGATCCATTATATCGTGTCGGGGCGTGGCCGCTTTGAATACCGCGGTACGACCTATACCCCGGGAGCGGGGGATATCTTCATCGTATGTCCCGGCGAGTGGCACCGTTACGTAGCGGACGAGCGCGAGCCGTGGCATTACGCCTGGATCTGCTTCCGTGGCACCCGCGCCGCCGACCTGGAGAGCGTGGCTCCGGTGCAGAGCTATACGGGGGATGCCTTTCGCCGCATTTTGCGTTGCGGCGAGTACGGAAGCGCCGCCGCCGAATATGCCGTCGGCTGTCTTTTCGAGGTCCTTTCCTTTATATTAAGAGAGGCGCGCGTGGGAGAGCGTGACGGCTATGCCGAACGCGCCCGCCGCATGGTGGACACCCTCTACATGATGCCCATCACGGTGGGGAGCATCGCCGCCCAGCTGTCGATCGATCGCCGCTACCTGCCGCGTCTTTTCCGCGCGCGCTACGGCATCACCCTGCGCGAATACCTCACGCGCGTCCGCATGGACAATGCCGCCCGCTTTTTGCGTGAGGGGTACAACGCCGAGGAGGCGGGGCGGCTTTCGGGATACGACGATCCCGTCAACTTTTACCGCATGTTCAAGCGCACCCACGGGGTGGGGGCGGCCGCGTATCGCCGCCGTATTGCCGCCGCCGAGGGCGGTGAAGGCCCCAAAAAGTAAATTTTACAAACGGTTCTCCGAAAGTTAACAAAAAGTTTACAAGTGAAAAAAGAAGGTAAAATTTCACTGAAATTCCCAAAAAACACTTGACATGCGGAAAAAGGTATGATATAATCTTGTCTTGCCTAATGTTTGCTTGTCCTTATAATATTATTGTAAGAATAACAGACTGCGAGCGCGAAAATCAACATCTTTCGCCAAGAAAAGTGGGCGCTTTTCACGCCGCCCGATGACGGCGAGGGCGAAATTTCATGAAACGGAGTGATTCTACGATGCTGAAACCCCAAAAGCTCGGAAAAACCACAAGACTCAGCTTCTCGAAGATCAATGAAGCGCTGGAGATGCCCAACCTCATTGACGTTCAGAAGAAGTCGTTCGAGTGGTTCTGCAAGGAAGGTATGATGGAGGTCCTCAAGGCCTCGTCTCCCGTCAATGACCATTCCGGCAACCTTTCCATTGAGTTTGTCGATTTCACGATCGAAAAAACGCCGAAGTATTCGGTGGAGGAGTGCAAGGAGCGCGACACGACCTATGAAGCGCCCCTGAAGGTGCTTGTCCGCCTCGCCAACAAGGAAACGGGCGAGGTCAAGCAGGATATGATCTACATGGGCAATATCCCGCTGATGACCGATTCGGGCACCTTTGTGATCAACGGTGCGGAGCGTGTTATCGTTTCGCAGATCGTTCGTTCGCCCGGTATGTACTACAAGACCCTCCTCGATAAGGCGGGCAACCGCAGCTACAGTGTTGCCGTCATTCCTTACCGTGGCTCCTATCTCGAGTACGAGACCGACTCGCAGAACGTCGTTTACGTTAAGATCGACAAGGCGAGAAAGCTCCCCGTGACCGTGCTTGTCCGTGCCCTCGGCGTTGAGACCGACGAGGAGATCGCCGCGATGTTCGGTGACGAGGATATGCTCACCGCCACGATCGCCAAGGACGAGTGCGCCCGCTTTGCCGACGAGGATAATTGCACGCTCGGTGAGGCCGCCCTCAAGGAGATCTATAAGAAGCAGCGCCCCGGCGACCCGCCCATCGTCGAGAGTGCCCAACTCCTCATTCGCAATATGTTCTTCGACTCGAAGCGCTATGACCTGGCGACTGTCGGTCGTTATAAGTACGATAAAAAGCTCGCGGTCGCCGACCGTGTCCGCGGCTTTGCCCTTTCGCGCCCCGTCGTCAGCCCCCTGACCGGCGAGATCCTTTTTGATGCCGACCACGTGATGACGCGTGAGGACGGCGCCGTTCTCGAGCAGAACGCTGTCAACGAGGTCTTTGTCCGCGATCTGATGGGCGCTGAGGTCAAGGTGTTCGGCAACGGCGCGGTCGATCCCGCGGTGTTCGGCCTCGACC